>DATEDS010000319.1:0-4620 GCA_035281565.1 Gemmatimonadota bacterium | reverse complement strand
TGGCAGCGGCCGCCTTCGCCACCGGCGCGATGGCCTGTCCCCGCGAGGGACCTCAGGAGACTAGAGAGTTGGAGTCCCGGCCGATCGAGGAAGTCCTCGCTGAGCGCACCCCGGAGTGGATGGACGTCCCGGGGGTCGTCGGCACCGGGATCGGCCTCTGCGACAGCGACCGTTGCATCGTGGTGTACGTGAGCGAGCGCACGCCCGAGGTCGAGCGCGCCATCCCGGCCGAGGTCGAGGGTCACCGGGTCAGGATCGAGGAGACCGGGCCGATCCGGGCCTTGGAGCCCTAGACCCCCGACCTACTCCTCCTCCAGCCGCGCCTTCATTTCGCCCAGGCGGTCGCGGGTCTCGCCGTCGACCTCGGGATAGCGGAGGTCCAGCTTGCGCAGCGTATCGACGAGGATCCGCGCCACCGACTCCCGCATGTAGGCCTTGCTGTCGGCGGGGATCGCGTACCACGGCGCCCACGTACGGCTCGTCTCGTTGAGCGCTTCTTCGTACGCCTCCATGTAGCGGTCCCAGTGTTTCCGCTCCTTGATGTCGGAGAGCGAGAACTTCCAGTTCTTCTCGGGCTCGTCGATCCGGGACAGGAAGCGGGCCTTCTGCTCCTCCTTCGAGACGTTCAGCCAGAACTTGAGGATGACCGTCCCGTTCCGCGCCAGGTGGCGCTCGTGGTCGCGGATCGACGCGTAGCGATCCTTCCAGAAGCCGTCACCGGTCACCCGGTCGGGGAGCTTCTGTCCCGCGAGGTACTCCGGGTGGACCCGAACGATCAGGACTTCCTCGTAATAGCTGCGGTTGAAGATCCCGATCAGGCCTCGCTCAGGGAGGAGCCGGGCCGTCCGCCACAGGAAATCGTGGTCGAGATCGAGGGGCGAGGGCTGCTTGAACGAGAAGACCTGACAGCCGGCGGGGTTGACGCCGCGCAGAACCGCCCGGATCGTGCCGTCCTTTCCGGCCGCGTCCATCGCCTGGAAGACGAGCAGGATGGCGTCCCGGTCGGTGGCGTAGAGGACGCGCTGGAGGTCGTCCAGCTCGCCCACGAGCTCCTTGAGCCGCGCCTTGCTCTGCTTCTTCCCGTCGAAGTCGGCGGGCGGACCGGTCGGGGCGTCGGCGACACGGAACGAGCCATCGAACGGGACCAGGTGCGGGCTCTCGACCGGATCGATCACGAGCCTTCCCGGGGGGCGAAGACGAGGGTCGAGGTCGCGCCGGCTTCGTCCTCGGTGCGGATCGTCAGCCGACCGGTCTCGAGCGTCAGACCCGTGGCCCTCTCGAGCGCGCCCAGGTACCGGGTCTCGCTCTCCATCCGGGGAGGTGGACAGGCCATCTTGGTCGACACCAGGGCCCCGACCTCGATCGTGCCGGCCGCGAGATCGATCTCGACCGGCCCCGTGTATCGGTTGCATGCCGAGCGGCCCGCGATCCCGCCCGGCCGGAACTCGGCCGTGATCTCGATCCCCTCGGGGACCGGCTCTCCGGCGTCGAACTCGACCAGGCGCCAGGCGGTGTCCAGAAGTTCGGCGGGCAACGAATCGGCCGCGGCGGGCTCGACCGCGGTCAACGGCGGGGGCGGGTCGGCGGCAGCCAGGGTGTCCGTCGAAGGGCCACCCTCTACGGCGTCTTCGCGCGGCGCGCAAGCGGCCAGAGCTCCCACCAGGGCGATTCCGATGGGAACGGCGATCACGCGTTTCATGAATCTTTCCTCCGGGTCAAAGGCCGGGTCTGCCGCGACCACTCAGCGAACCTTGGGAACATAGTGCGGGAGAAGGGTGGCTGGGGAGGCAGGAGTCGAACCTGCAACCACCGCGTTAACAGCGCGGCGCTCTGCCATTTGAGCTACTCCCCAGCGCGGGATCGGTCGCGGCGGGCTCCAAGAGATGCGACCAAGCGATCGGCCGCGGATGGCACGAATCTACATCCGCGCGCCGCTGTTGCCGTCGCCAGGGAATCGAGCTCCTGGCGCTAGCGGACGGCCGGAAGGTCGGAGTTCCAGATGTCGCGCGCGAGAAGCCAGCGGCCGTCCTCTCGCTTTCGCCAGATCTCGAGCATCTTCCCCGTGTCCTCGACCGGGCCGGCGACGCCGACTCCGCGAAGCCGATAACGGCCGCGCACGATCGCCAGGTCCCCCCGGACCTCCACCTCGAGGAGCTCCGACCCCCCTTCGAGGCTCCTCGGGCGGGCGTCGAAGAGCTGTCGCAGCCCGCGCTCCATCTCGATCGCGGGAAGCCCGGGCGGCATGACCACGGCGTCCGTGGTGAGGAGACCCGACCAGCCGGCGTAATCGCCTCGACGCGCCGCGTCGTCGAGGTCCACATGCGCCTGACGGATGGCGGCGACGTCCAGGTCCGCGGAGCCCTCCGCCGCCGGCTGCCCGCAAGCGGCCAGGACGGAGATCGCGAGCCCCAGCAGAAGCCTATCCCCGCCCCTCACAGCGTCTCTCCCTCCGGGTAGAGCCGCTCCAGGAGCGCCGCCCACTCGTTCCGCAGCGGGTCCAGATCCTGGGGTTCTCGCCCCCAGGCGCTCACCCAGAGCGTCACGTCCCGGAAGTCGGGCTGGCCCATGCACGGCTCGGTCCCGACCCGGACAAGGGCGTTTCGATCCTCCACGGTGCCCGCGTAGTGGACGGGCGGGGACTCGATGAAGGGTCGGCTGTCCAGCGGGCGCGGCGGGAGCCCCCCTGGGCCGAAGAGCCGATCCCAGGCCTCACGTCCGGACATCTTGACCCGGCGCCTGAGGTAGACGACGTCGCGATCCTGGCCCATGTAGCGCTCCAGGTACCGCTTCAGCGACGCCAGCTCGTACGCCCACCCCTGACGCGTTCCCTCGTACCACGCGTCCCACGAGGGGTCGTCCGGGAACCCGGATGTGACCACGCGGAGGACCGTCCGGCCCTTTCCGCCCTCGAGGTGGAAGTCCGTGAACTGGGTGATCTCCCTCTCCTCGTCGGTGAAGCCCCACGTGATCTGGAGATGCCGCCCGGGCTCCCAGACCGTGATCCGTGACTCGGCTTCGTACTCGTTCTTCCACGACATGAAGACGGTGCCGCCCTCACCCGGCTTCACCCGGGCCTCGAGCGGGAACCACCGCTCCAGCTCGCGCGCCTCGGTGAGGGCCCGCCAGACGGTCTCGGGGGACACGCCGATCTCGATCGCGGCCTCGACGGCGCGTGTGGTCGGCTCCAGCCTCGTCTCGCTCATCCATCCTCCTTCCGGGACGATCGGCCGCCACGGCTTTTGTCCCCGGGTTCGATGTCGGTTGGTTCGCTGGAAGTCGGGTAGGCGCCCAGGACGAGGCGGAACCGCCGCCCCTCCCCGGACCGGTCGTCCTGGTGCCGGGCCACGACGCCGGCTACGGCCCGCGCCAGGTCCTCCGCGAAAGCCTGGAAGTCGGCCGGCGCGGCGAGCGCGATCTCGGCTTCCATGCTGAAGGTGGCTAGCCGCTTCCGGGTCTTCCCCGCGCCCTCCCGGAGCGCCGCCAGCTCGCGGATCGCTCGCGCGGCGAGGGCGATCAGGTAGGTGGCCGAGAAGCGGTCCTGGAGCCGTCCCGGATCGCCGGCCGCCAGGGCGCCCAGCGCCGCCGGATCGATCACGTAGTGGCGCGCCGTGACGCGGAGCACCCGCTCGATGCAGTTGCCGCGGCGCCGCTCCTCGGCCAGCTCCACGAAGCCCGCCGCCTCGAGCTCCCGGAGGTGGTAGTTGATCCGCTGCCGGGTGTCGCCGAGACGGCGCGCCAGGCCGCTCGCCGAGTCGGGGCTCTCCTCGAGGGCCGCCAGCAAGCGCTGGCGGCCGGGGTCGAGGAGGACCGCGGCCCGCCGGGGGTCGCGGACAACGGACAGGCTCGAGGTCGTCATCGGTGAGAGGGGGCGGAATCGCGCTTCACGATTCCAACTGTATCACCGAAAGTACTTCTTGTCAAGACATCGAATCATTTCGGGGGACGGGTGGTCCTATTCGCGCCGGACCCCGCGGACCCGGACCAGCCCCTGGCGTGCCTTTTCCACGATCGGCTGGAGCTCGGGATCGGCACCGCGCCAGAACCCGACCAGGGAGGCGTAGGCGTCGGCGGCCTTGTCGAGCTCTCCCGCGGCCTCGTAGGCGACCCCCAGATGATAATCGGCGAGGGGGTTGTTCTTGAGGGCGCGGAAATGGAACGAGACCGGCCTCGGCGCAGCCTACCTCGCTCCGCTCACGGCTCGCGGCCCCCCAGCAACCGGAGGACCGCCATGCCGCCGAGGCAGGCGACCACGGAAGCCACAAGGATCGCCAGCTTGGCGACCGACATGAGCTCCCCCTCCCCGAAGGCCAACCCGGCGATGAAGAGCGACATCGTGAAGCCGATGCCGGCCAGCCAGGCGACCCCGTGGAGCTGGGCCCACCGGGCGTCCGGCGGGAGGGCGGCCAGCCCGAGTCGGGTCGCCCCCCAGGCGAACAGGGTGATCCCGGCCGACTTGCCGAGGACGAGCCCGAGGACGATGCCGAGCGCGACCGGTTGCCCCAGGATCGCGGTCGGGGAGCCCTCGATCGAGACCCCGGCGTTGGCCAGCGCGAACAGCGGAAGGACGCCGAAGACGACCCACGGGTGGAGCGCGTCCTCGAGCCGCTGGAGCGGCGTCTG
>DATEDS010000318.1:0-2394 GCA_035281565.1 Gemmatimonadota bacterium | reverse complement strand
TCGCCGGCCGGACCGGAGATGACCTCGTAGAGCGCCGCGATGATGGCGTCGATCGACTCCACGTCGGCCGGATCGGCGGCCGGGGCGGCTGGAGCTTCCGGGGCCGCCTCCTGAGAGACGGCCGGGACGGCGAGCGAGAGGATCAGCGCGAGCGGAAGAAGGGCCATTCGTCGAAGCATGGGGCCTCGGTTGCTGGAGGTGTGGGTGGATCCGTCAGGAGAAGCTAGGACGCGCGGGTGCCGCCGTCCGTTCAGCGGCGGGGGTGGGCCGGCCCGTAGCGGGGAGGTGGATCTAGAGCGGGAGCCAGTACGTGAACTTGAGCGCGAGCACGTTCTCGCCGTCGGCTCCCAGGCTCTCGACCAGCTTGCCCGGGCCGACCAGCCGTCCCCGCTCCTCGCTCTCGGAGCGGTTCTGCTGCCAGACGAGGAAGAGGGTCGAGCCGGGACGCCATTCCCAGCGGAGGACCAGGTTCGAGCGGAACGAGAGGACGTCGAAATCGGGGTTCTCGATCTCGAACGTCGCCCCGTCCGCGGTCACCGTGTAGTCCCCGTTCTCGGGGTCGCGTTCCAGACCGGTCTCGGTGCCCGGATCGCCGTAGATCACGAGGTCGCGGGTCCGCGGAGCGGCCAGCTCGCCGATCCGCGCGTACCGACCGCTCGAGGCGAACGGCTCGGCGTAGAGCTCCAGGTTGAGATCCGGGGAGAACGCGTAGTTGGCGCGGATCTGGGCCGCGATCTCGCTCTTGTCGATGATGCCGAAGACATAGCGGCGACCGAAGGTGACGGAGCGGCCGCCTTCGAAGGAGTCGATGAACTGCCGAGCCTCGCGCGTTCGAATCCAGCGCGGCGTGAGCGAGAGACCGAGCCGCTCGGTCGCCTGGAGGTGGAGCTCCGGATCGATCCGGTACTCCCAGCCTCCCTGCTCGTCGCGCCAGCCGCCCGCCCGCGTGCCGATCCGGTTCGGGCTGTTGTAGTTGCTGAAGACCCCGGCCGCGATCCACCAGCCGGCCGGGTACTCCATGAGCGGCCCGCCCCGGGTCAGCTCGTCGTGCAGGCTGCGGAAATCACCGCCCGTCTCGACCCACCCGTTCACGAAGTTGAGGAGCGTCCACTCGGAGTAGAGGAAGAGGTTCGAGAACCGGCGCTCGCCGCCAAAGTTCCAGTGATTCTCGTTGAGGATGCCCACCAGCCAGTTGCGGAAGAGCTCGCCCGGCTGGGTGTCGTGGTAGTAGAGCTCGAGCCAGCCGGCGATGTCGTCCGCCCGCGTCAGGATCCCGACGTCGTTGATCTCGAACCCGGGCGAGTCCATCCAGAGGCCATGGTTCCAACGCCACGTGCCGGTCCGCTTCCCGCCGCGCAAGGCGGCGGACCAGCCGGAAAGGGACGTCCGCGTCGGATCCAGCTCCAGATGGTCGGCATCGGGGCGCTGGAAGAAGTGGGCGCTGCTGCGCTGGATCCTGGCGATCGCCGCCGTGTCCCCGCCGACGCGGCTGAACCCGACGTGGCCCAGGATCTCGTACCAGCCGTCGTCGAACCGCCGGTTCCAGTCGAGCCCGCCCGCGAACGCGTGCTCGGGCACCCGCGCGGTCAGCTCCTCGGCGTCGGCGAAATCACGGTTCATGGCGGTCAGCGTGAGGCCCAGCGTGGACGCGTTCTCCCCGATCTGCTGCTGGAGCCTGAGGACGCCGTACTCGGTCAGGGGCTCGACCACGATCTCGTCCACCGCGCCCGTCTCGACGTCGAACGTCCGGGCCCGCTCGTCGTCGGTGACCCCCGCGAGCGCGCCGACCGTCAGGCCGGAGGGAAGTCGCCCCGTGACCTTCGCGGCGCCCAGGATGGTGGTCGTCTTCGGCGTGTCCACGAAGTCGCCCTCGACGATGCCGTGCGGCTGGGCGCCGACCCGCCGCGAGTAGTACCACTCCGGGCCGTATCCGACGAAGTTCTGCTGGCCCTGGGTGAAAAACGGCCGGCGCTCCTCGAACACGGTCTCGAACGCCGTCAGGTTGACCTCGGCCGGGTCGGCCTCGACCTGTCCGAAGTCGGGGTTCACGGCCGCATCCAGGGTCAGGTTGGGGCCAAGGCCCATCCGGAAGTCGACGCCCGTCCGGAGCTCGCCTTCGGTCCGGTCGGTGAACGGGTCGTCCTCGTCGAAGATCCCGTCCGATCGGATCCGCGCCGAGCTCGCGACGTAGGGGATCACCTCGATCCGCCGGGAGCCGGGGACGTCGCGGATGCCGACCAGCTCGCCGAATCGGGACGCCCAGCCGGTCTGGTTCCTCGGCACGATGATCCAGAAGTCGTCCTCGTTGATCGTCGGCACGTAGCGGTTGATGTTCACGCCCCACACGAGCTCCGCGCCCGGATTGAACCGGAGCTGGGAGAAGGGGATCCGCAT
>DATEDS010000317.1:0-7289 GCA_035281565.1 Gemmatimonadota bacterium | reverse complement strand
CACGGCCACGTTCGACGAGCCGAAACGACCGGCCGCGGGCATCCGCCACGTGCTCGTCAACGGTGTCCCGGTCCTCAGGGACGGCGAACCCACCGGGGCGATCCCGGGCCGCGGACTCCGACACGGGTCACCGGATTTCTGAAACGCCTCGAATTTTTCGATACCGAGGGCCCCGTCCCGCCGGGCCCGGGGGGTCCGCTACCGGAGGGCCTTCCGGAGCACTTTCCGGGTATCCGCCTCGTCGAGTCCGGCCCGCATCTCGGGCCGGTAGAGCATCTCGATCAGCGACCGGTCGATCGGTGCGAACTCGGTCGAGAAGTTGGAGTCGTTGAAGATGCTCTCGGAGTACCAGCTCGAGTCGTTCAGCAGGCCCAGGAGCTGGGTCATCTCCTCGCGGATGATCGGCTTGCGCGCCCGGAAGGGGATGTCGGACGCGATCAGGACCTGACCGCGCTCGATCGTGAAGTCTTTGTTGAGCTCGACGGAAACGAAGCCGCCTGCGCCCCAGCGGGGAACCAGCGAGGAATAGCTCCGCATGTTGTTCCGCGGGACGAACCTTACTGGGACGTTGGGGCGTTCGGAATCGATGGCCATCAAGGGGAGTCCCGCGATCGCGTTCAGCTCGTCGATCACGGAGCGGATCACCGCCAGGTCCTGCGCTGTCGGAGAACCCATGACTTCCATCCGGATCGCCGGCAGCTCCCCCGTCGGCCAGCGCTTGATGACCCGCGGCCGCGCGCCGTGGGCGAATTCCACGCCCATCGCCACCTCGAGGAAGTAATCGATCTCGGCGTTGGTGTAGCGCACGGCGGAGGGCGAGCTCCCGGGGGCGGGGCCGAAGGTCGTACCGACCTGCATCCTGGAGCAGCCGAGGTTCCAGGGCAGGGTCGTGGCACTGAGGAGGGCGAGGACCGCCCCCGCGGGTCTGATCCCGTTCATCATCGTCATCCTACCGGGGGTAAGCGCATTATCAGCAAGAGCCGGACCATTCTTCCGGGTCCCGCCCCGCCGCACGCCCCGACCCCCCGTAAGAAAAGAAACGACCATCGCTTCCGGAAGGTTCGATCGGCGCCGCCGTCCCCGAAACCGACCCCGGCGGTCAGTGCCTGGCTTGCCCGGAGCCGCGGGCTGCCGATCCCCGAGGAGGTGTAGGGCTCGCGGGGACCGGGTAGATTCGGCCGCATGACCGAGCGCGTCTCCCAATCCGTCCTGTCGTCTTTCCATCCGGCCGTCCGGGCGTGGTTCGAGAGCCGTTTCCCCGACGGGCCGTCGGCGCCGCAGATCCGGGGATGGCCGGCGGCCCGTTCGGGGCGGCATGTCCTGATCGCCGCTCCCACCGGGTCCGGGAAGACCCTCGCCGCTTTCCTGTCCGCGATCGACGACCTCGTCCGGCTCGGCCTGTCCGGAGAGCACGGGAAGCCCGGTGCCCTGCCCGACGAGACGCGCGTTCTGTACGTCTCGCCCCTCAAGGCCCTCGGCAACGACATCGAAAAGAATCTGCAGGAGCCGCTGGCGGGGATCCGCCGCGAGCTGGCCCGGCTCGGCCACCCGGACGTGGAGATCAGGACGGCCGTCCGAACCGGCGACACACCCTCCGCCGAGCGCCGCGCTCATCTGGAGCGGCCGCCGCACCTGTACGTTACGACACCCGAGTCCCTGTTCATCCTGCTGACTACCCGCCGAGGGCGGGAGATGCTCCAAAGCGTGCGGACGGTCATCCTCGACGAGATCCACGCCGTCGCCGACGACAAACGAGGTTGCCACCTCGCGCTGACCCTGGAGCGGCTCGACCACCTCGCCGTGCATGGCACGGCCGGCGATGCGTTCGGTGCGGACGCTTCGCCGGAGGCGCCGCCCGCCGCGGGCCGGCCGCCCCTGCGGATCGGTCTCTCCGCGACCGTCCGGCCGATCGAGGAGGTTGCCGCGTTCCTGGTCGGCGTCGGCCCGGGCGGACGCGACACCGGGACGGACTGTCTGGTGATCGACGAAGGCCACGCCCGGGAGATGGAGCTCGGGGTCGAGATTCCCGAGAGTCCGCTCGAGGCGCTGCTCTCCAACGAGGCGTGGGAGGAGCTCTACGACCGTCTGGCCACGCTGGTCCGCGAGAACCGGACGACCCTGATCTTCGTCAACACGCGGCGCATGGCCGAGCGTGCGGCCCGTCACCTGGCCGATCGTCTGGGCGAGGACGTGGTGACCTCGCATCATGGTTCGCTCTCCCGCGAGCGTCGACTCGATGCCGAGCGTCGTCTCAAGACGGGTCAGCTGCGGGCGATCGTTGCCACCGCCTCGCTCGAGCTCGGCATCGACGTCGGCACGGTCGACCTGGTCTGCCAGATCGGGAGCCCGCGAACGATCGCCGCCTTCCTCCAGCGCGTGGGTCGCTCCGGACGGGTCAAGGGGATGGTCGCCCGGGGTAGGATCTTCGCCACCACCCGCGACGAGCTGATCGAGTCCGCGGCCCTGCTGCGGGCCGCCGGCGGGGACCGTCTAGACCGCCTCCTCTTCCCGGAGCGGCCGCTCGACATCCTGGCCCAACAGATCGTGGCCGCGGCGGCGACCCGGGACTGGAAGGTCGGAGATCTCTACGCGCTGCTCGGCGGCGCCTGGTCCTATCGGGATCTGTCGCGCGAGGACTTCGACGCGGTGCTCCTCATGCTGGCCGACGGCTACGCGACGGCCCGCGGCAGGCGAGCGGCCCGCGTCCATTACGACGAGGTGAACGGCATCGTGCGGGGGCGGCGCGGCTCGATGCTGGCGGCGGTCACGTCGGGCGGCGCGATCCCCGACACCAGCGACTACGACGTCATCCTCGATCCCGAGGGCACGTTCGTCGGCACCATCAACGAGGACTTCGCGATCGAGTCGATGCCGGGGGACGTGTTCCAGCTCGGCAATGCCTCGTGGCGGATCCACAAGATCGAGACGGGGCGTGTGAGGGTCACCGACGCGCTCGGCGAGCCGCCGACGATTCCCTTCTGGCTGGGAGAGGCTCCCGCGCGGACGGCGGAGCTTTCGGAGGAAGTGAGCCGGCTCCGGGAGGACGTCGAGACGAAGCTCGCCGACGGGGTGGGCGCGGCCGTGGAGTGGCTGGTCGGCGAGGTCCCCGGTCTGCCGCGACCGGCCGCGATCCAGATCGCCGAGTACCTGGACGCGACGCGCCGGGTTCTCGGCGTCATCCCGACCCAGCGTCGTCTGGTCCTCGAGCGGTTCTTCGACGAGGCGGGCGGGATGCAGCTCGTCGTGCACGCCCCCTTCGGCGCCAGGATCAACCGCGCGTGGGGGCTCGCGCTCAGGAAACGGTTCTGCCGGTCGTTCAACTTCGAGCTCCAGGCGGCTGCCAACGAGGACGCGATCGTGCTGTCCCTGGGCCCGCAGCACTCGTTTCCACTCGACGATGTCTTCCGTTACCTGAACCCGGCCACCGCGAGAGCGATCCTGATCCAGGCGCTCCTCGCCGCGCCCATGTTCCAGACCCGCTGGCGATGGAACGTGGAGCGGGCGCTCGCCGTGCTCCGCCGACAGAACGGCCGGAAGGTCGCGCCTCAGCTTCTCCGGATGCGTGCCGAGGACCTTCTCGCGGCCGCTTTTCCTCAGGCCGCCGCCTGCCTCGAGCACATCGTCGGGGACATCGAGATCCCGGATCATCCGATCGTGCGCCAGACCGTCCAGGACTGCCTCGTCGAGGCCATGGACATCGACGGGCTCGAGGCCCTTCTCCACCGGATCCACGGGGGAGAGCTCGAGCTGGTCGCGCGCGACGTGCCCGAGCCTTCGCCCCTGACCCACGAGATCCTGAACGCCCGTCCGTACGCCTTCCTGGACGACGCGCCGGCCGAGGAGCGGCGCACGCTGGCCGTCCGTACCCGCCGCGGTCTGGACTTCCGCTCGGCCGAAGAGCTGGGAGCGCTGGACGACGAAGCCATCGACCGCGTGCGCAAGGAGGCATGGCCCGAACCCGAGGACGTGGACGAGACGCACGACGCGCTGGGCTGGCTCGGCGTCGTCACCGAGGCCGAGGCCGGGCCGTGGAGGGATCGGCTGGGGGAGCTCGCCGCCGCCGGTCGGGCCGCCCGGGTGAAGGTGCGGCGGGGCGGCGGCTCGGCCTGGTGGGCCGCCGCCGAGCGGCTGCCCGAGATCGAGGCCGCCTACGGCGAGATCGAGCTCGAGCCGCCCATCGAAGCCCCGGCCCGCCTTCGCGCGCGGACCTGGGATCGCGACGAAGCCACGGCCAGCCTCCTCCGCGGGCGCCTCGAGGGCGTCGGTCCCGTCACCGAGGCCGGGCTCGCGGATTCGCTCGGGCTCCCCGCGCGGCTGGTGCAGGCCGCGCTGCTACGGCTGGAGACCGAAGGCACGATCCTGCGAGGCCGTTTCAGCCCCGGCATGGAGACCCTCGAGTGGTGCCACCGCCGTCTCCTCGCACGGATCCACCGCTACACGATCGATCGCCTGCGATCGGAGATCGAGCCCGTCACGCCGGCCGATTTCATGCGCTTCCTTTTCGCCTGGCACGGGATCGGCGCGGGGATCGAGGCCGACGGGCCGCGGGGGCTGCTCGCCGTGCTCGACCAGCTGCAGGGGTTCGAGGCCCCTGCCGTCTCGTGGGAGCGGGATCTCCTGCCCTCGCGGCTCGCCGGATACGATCCCGGCTGGCTCGATCTGGCGTGCCTCGGGGGGCACGTCGTCTGGGGACGGCTCCTCCCACCCTCACCCACCGCCGATCCGGAACGACCCCGGACGGGCCCCGTCCGGAACACGCCGCTCGCCTTCTTCGATCGCGAGGACCTGGACGCGTGGATGGATCTCGCCCCGTGGCCGCAGATCGACGAGGAGCGGCTCAGCCACGAGGCGCGACAGGTCCTGACCTCGCTGCGCGATCGCGGCCCGGCGTTCCTCCAGGACCTGGTCCGCCGGACGGACCTCCTCCCGGCGCAGGTGGAGCGCGGGCTGGGCGAGCTCCTGGCATGGGGGGTCGTGACCGCCGACGGCGTCGAGGCGCTCCGTACGCTGCTCCTCCCGGAACATCGCCGTCGTCGGCGACCCCTCGCTCGCCCGGGACGGCAGCCTCGGTACACCGGTGCCGCGGTCGCGGGGCGCTGGTCCCTGCTGCGTGGAACCGGCGAGGAGCGGGCGGCCTCGGCCGGGAGCGCTCGGGAGGACCTGATCGAGCGCTTCGCGCGCCAGCTCCTGGCCCGCTACGGCGTGGTCGCGCGACGAATCCTCGCCCGCGAGGCGCCGCTCGCGCCATGGCGGGACCTCCTTCGTGCGCTCTGGCGGCTCGAGATGCGGGGCGAGGTGCGCGGGGGTCGGTTCGTGCAGGGGATGGCCGGAGAGCAGTTCGCCCTGCCCGAAGCGGTCGATCGCCTGCGTGCGGTTCGCCGGAAGGAGCCCGACGGACGATTGCTCGCGGTCTCAGCCGGGGATCCCCTCAACCTGGCGGGCATCCTAACCCCCGGCGAGCGGGTGGCGGCGTTGCCCGGGAACCGGGTCGTCTACAAGGACGGCGTGCCGGTGGCGGTGAAGGAAGGCCGCGCGACCCGCTCGCTCCGGGATCCGGCGAGCGAAGCCGAGCGGCGCGAGGTCGAGCGGCTCCTGGTCGTGCGGGCGGTGGCCCTCGCCGGCAGACCTGTCAGTTGACCGAAGCCGACGGTCGGCGAACGGCACGCGCCACCAGAGCCGGCCTCATGACGCGCGTCACAGCAAAGGGAGCTGTGAACCTTCCACCCCCGCGCGGGGGGCTTCGACAATCGGCCTCCGGAAAGCGGCGGTTGAGAGCTCGACCGGCGACCGGTTCAACCCGTACCTCCGGCAAGACACCGCGAACACCTGGCTGATCTGCTCGGCGAACGGCCCTTCGCCCCGCATGCGGGACCCGAACCGTGGATCGTTCAGCCGTCCGTCCCGGAGATTGAGGAGACGATTGAGGACCTTCGCCTTCCGGTCGGGGAAGTGCCGGCCCAGCCAGTCCTCGAACACGTCCTTCACGGCGTGCGGGAGGCGCAGCATGACCCACCCTGCGCGCACGGCTCCCGCCTCGGCAGCCCGCTCCAGAATCTTCGGCATCTCATGGTCGGTGAGGCCCGGTATCACCGGCGCGACCAGAACACCGGTCGGAATGCCGGCCCCCGAGAGCCTCCTGACCGCCTCGAGCCTCTTCTCAGGGATCGAAGTGCGTGGCTCCATCACCTGCTGAAGGCTCCGCCGCAGCGTCGTGATCGAGAGGTTGACGATCGCCGCGTTGTGAAACGCGAGTCGCCGCAACAGGTGGATGTCGCGGGTGACGAGGTGGTTCTTGGTGATGATGACGACCGGATTCCGGAATTCGGCCAGGACCTCGAGACAACGCCGCGTGATCCCGAGCCGACGCTCGACCGGCTGGTAGGGGTCCGTCACCCCGCTCATCGCGAGCGGCTTGGGCTCCCACTTCGGGGAGGAGAGCTGCTCGCGGAGGAGCTCGGGAGCGTCCTGCTTCACAAAGATCTTGGTCTCGAAGTCGAGCCCGGCGGAGAGTCCGAAGAACTCATGGGTGGGACGGGCGTAGCACCAGACACATCCATGCTCGCAACCCCTATACGGATTCACGCTCGCGTCGAATCCGACATCCGGGCTGTCGTTGGTCGCGATGATGGAGCGGGAGGCGTCTCGGTAGAACTTCGTCTCGGGCGCTGGGTCCTCGGCGTGGGTCCACGCCTCCCGTTCGACAGACAGCAGGTCGAAGCGGTTGGGCGGGTTGTGGGCCGCCCCGCGGCCGCGGATGGATGGATGGGTCAAGCACGTCCTCCCAGGACCATGTAATTTCGGTATCTTTTCGGGTACCGTCAAGCCCTCGCGGCCCCACCCCCTAGACTCCAGGGGTATCCCTGAGCCGCGTCCAAGACCGGACTCCCGCTCCACCGACAAGGCCAGCGCCACGCCGTTGGTCCACCCGAAGCCGTCCTGAGTCGGGTACTCGCCGCCGCCCGCCGGCCGGCCGAGGTCGACGACGTCGTACTTCTCCATCATTCGGCCGGTCGCGCGGTAGGTGCGACGGGTGAGCTCGAGCCAGCGGTCGCGGGCGGCTTCGGCGAGGTCGGCGCGGCCGTAGCGCCTTGCGCCCTGGATCCCCATCCACTGGAGCGGTGGCCACCCGTTCGGCGCGTCCCACTGCTGCCCCGAGGCCACGAGCGTCGTCACGAAGCCGCCCGGCTCGAGGAAGTCGCGCTCGAGGCGCGCGGCGACCGCGCGGCCCTGCTCGGGCGTGGCGAGACCGAAGTAGAGGAGGGCGGCCGCCGCCATCGTCGGCCGGTCGA
>DATEDS010000316.1:0-8213 GCA_035281565.1 Gemmatimonadota bacterium | reverse complement strand
TGATGGGACATACGCAGGTCGAATTACCTGCGGCGGATAATTACAGGGGCTGAGTTCAGCGATCGGGCATCCCAGTAGTGATAGCCGCGACGTGATACGACGAGGTCCTGTATTTCTGTCAAGCTTCTCTATCTCTCGCCTTCGTTTTCAGAAATGGCGATTGGCGATGCAACTGCACGGTTGGGGGGCCTCAGCGGCCCCGTATTAGCTTTCCGAAGGCCTTCTCGTCGAGCACCTGGACGCCCGCCTTGCGTGCCTTGTCGAGCTTCGAACCAGGCTTCTCGCCGGCTACGACGTAATCCGTCCTGGCCGACACCGAGCCCGTCACTCGACCGCCCAGCCGCTCGATCGCAGCCTGGGCCTGGGAGCGCGACCACCCCCCGAGGGAACCGGTCAGGACGAACGTCTTGTCCGCCAAGGGGCCCGTCGGCCGGCCTTCCTCGCTCCGCGTGAAGTCGACCCCGTGCGTCTCCAGCCGCTCGATCAGCCGGCGGTTGGGGGCCCTCCGCATGAACTCGACCACCGACTCGGCCACCCGGGGGCCGATCCCGTCGATCGCCTGGAGCCGATCGGCGTCCGCCTCCATCAGCTCGTCGATCGAGGCGAACTCGGCGGCCAGGAGCGCGGCCACCGTCGCCCCGACGAACCGGATCCCGAGCCCGAAGAGGGCGCGCTCGAAGCCGCGCGTCTTGGACGCCTCGAGGGAGGCGAGCAGGTTGGACGCCGAGAGATCGCCCATCCGCTCGAGGCCGGCCAGGACTTCGTGTTCCAGCTCGTAGAGGTCCGCCAGATCGCGCACCAGGCCCCGATCGACGAGCTGGCGCACCAGCGCGTCCCCGAGGCCGTCCACGTCCATGGCGCCCCGGCTCCCCCAGTGGAGGATCCGCTCCCTGAGCTGGGCCGGGCACGAGGGGTTGGGGCACCGATGGTCGACTTCGCCCTCGAGACGCACCACCTTCGTTCCGCATTCGGGGCACTTCTCGGGCCACGGGAATCGCCGCGCACCGCGCGGCCGCTTCTCCTTGACGACGCGCACCACCTGCGGGATCACGTCGCCGCCCCGCGCCACCACGACCGTGTCCCCTTTCCGCACGTCCTTCCGGGCCAGCTCGTCGGCGTTGTGGAGCCCGGCCATCTGGACCGTCGTCCCGCCCACCTCGACCGGCTCCAGGACGGCGGTCGGCGTGAGCTTTCCGGTCCGGCCGACCGTGATCAGGACGTCCTTGACGACCGTGGTCGCCTCCTGGGCCGGGAACTTGTAGGCGACCGCCCACCGGGGGTGCTTGGAGGTCGTGCCGAGCTCGGCCTGGTGGTCCAGCGAGTCGACCTTCACGACCACGCCGTCGATCTCGTAGTCGAGCTTCTCGCGGGCCGGCTCCCACCGCTCCCAGAAGGCCAGGATCCCCTCCAGATCCACCAGACGCCGCCATTCGGGGTTGATCGGGACCCCCCACTCGACCAGCCGCTCGAGCGCGTCCGACTGGGTCCCGAGGTCCGGCGCGCCGAGGATCGAGTAGGCGAAGAAACGGAGCGGGCGGGAGGCCGTGATCGCGGGATCGAGCTGCCGGAGGGCCCCGGCCGCGGCGTTGCGCGGGTTGGCGAACATCGGCTGGCCTTCCCTGGCGCGCGCGGCGTTCAGCCGCTCGAAGCCGCTCCTCGTCATGTAGATCTCCCCGCGCACCGTGACCCGCCCCGCGTGACGCTTGCCGCCCAGCCGCAGCGGCACCTCGCGGATCGTCCGCAGGTTCGCCGTGACGTCCTCGCCGACGAAACCGTCTCCGCGCGTCGCGCCCAGGACGAGGACGCCGTCCTCGTAGGTCAGCGAGATCGAGGCGCCGTCGATCTTGAGCTCGGCCACGTAGGCGAGCGCGTCGGGATCCTCGACCCCGCGCTCGACCCGACCCACCCACTCCCGGAGCTCCTCGTCGTCGAGCGCGTTCTCGAGCGAGAGCATGGGCTGGGCGTGGGGGGCCGACGGGAACCGCTCGCTCGGCGCGCCGCCCACACGCACGGTCGGCGAGTCCGGCGTGGCGAGGGATGGGTACTCTGCCTCCAGCGTCTGGAGCTCGCGCAGGAGGGCGTCGTACTCGGCGTCGGTGATGACGGGGGAGTCCTCTTCGTAATAGCGCCGGTCGTGGGCGCGGATCTCCTCGCGGAGCGCCAGGACGCGACGACGGATCCCTGCGGGCACGTTGGCGGGATTCATGGTGCGGTGATGGTTAGCGCGAGCCGTCCCGCTCCGGCAACGGCCGAGAGGAATCGCTTCAGGTGCCGGGCCAGAGCGCCCGGAGCTCGTCCGGCTCCATGTCCTCCGAGACGAGGACGGCCGGTGGGAGGCCGCCGTCGCCCGTGACCGACACGACCGACGTCCCTCCCGCCCGCGCGGACCCGGGCGCGGGCAGGACCGCGTCCTCCAGCGGCAGAAAGATCGACACGAGACGGTCGCCGATCTGGAAGGTGTAGTGGGCGTAGGCGCTGCCGTCGATGATGCACTCGCTGAGGCCGGCCAGCCGGGCGCCTGGAAGCCCGGGCGGCGCCGGAGCCTGGACACCCTCGGAGAACGGCTTCTCACTTGGCGCGGCGGCCGCGTGAGCGTCGAAATCAGCGGCAAAGGAAGCGGCGCGGGCGGGCGCGGGGGCCTCACCCCAGGGGCGGGAGACGAGGAGCAGCAGGACGGCCGCGGCGGCGATGGTCGGAACCAGCCACCGCCGGCGCCCCGGCCCGCCCGGGATGGCCGTCGGGGCATGGTGGCCGGGAGCCTTCCCACTGTCCAGGATCGCCTCGATCCGCGCCCGGAGACCTTCCGGCGCGGTCTCGCGGCCACCCTCGCCCACCCGCTCCAGAAACCGTCGCTCCGCCGCCGCCCGGCGCTCGCACTCCGGGCAAGCGTCGAGGTGCGCGGCCACCAGGGCCGCGCGCTCGGCCTCCAGCTCGTCGTCGAGCCAGGGGTAGAGGAGCGGTCGGATCTCTTCGCAGCGGGTCACGTTCGGTATAACTCTCCCGGAGCGGGGATTATTCCACGCACGGCTGCGCTCAACCGGCCCGGACGGCGTCCCGCTCGAGCCGCCGGCCGCGGCCGGTCAGGTCGTCGCAGCGGGCCTCCCGCCGGACGCGGCTCACGATCCGCCGCTGAAGCCCGGCCAGGTTGCCGGCCCGGCCCAGCTCGGCGCGCTGCCAGTCACATTCGGGGCCCTCCTCGAGGATCCGATCGAGCCCGCCGATCGCCGCCTCTTCGGTGCCGAGCTCGGCGGCCCAAGGGCGGACGGATTCCGCGAGGGCGTGGATCTCGTCCAGCATGGTGACCGTTTTGCCGGTCTGCGGATGGGCGATCGTCGCCTCCCAGTCGAACCGCTGCGCCTTGAACCAGCCGTCCGCCAGGAACGCCGGCTCGAGATCCCATTCGGGCGCACCCGATTCCCAGGCCGCCACGAACCCCGCGACCAGGCCCTGGGCGAGGGCCACGAACGTCCGCGTCCGGTCGAGCCCGATCTGCATGTCGAGCATCCGGAACTCGACGGTCGGGTAGGTCATGTGCGCGCGCACGTTCCACCACACCTGCCGGGGGGCGGTGATCCCCCCCGAGCGGGTCAGCCCGTCGATCACGCGCAGGTAGTGGTTCCAGTCGCGGAACCGGGGCGCGAACCCCGTCCGGGGGAAGGAGCCGAAGACGTGCATCCGGATCGTCTGGAAGCCCGTGTCGACGCCCTCGAAGAACGGCGAGTTGGCCGACAGCGCGAGCAGCGGCGCGCACCACCGCCGGAGCTGGTTGGCGACGTAGATCCGGGCGTCCTCGTCCTCGACGCCCACGTGCACGTGGAGCCCGAACGAGAGATTCCGCTGGGCCAGGACCTTGAGCTGGTCGCCGACCCACTGGTAGCCGGGAGTGTCCACGAACCCCTGGACGCGCCAGTCGGCGAACGGGTGGACGCCCCCGACCCCGATCGCCACGCCGTGCCGCTCCGCCAGGTCCATGATGGAGCAGCGGAGGCGCCGCACCTGGGCCATGGCTTCGTCGACATCGGCGGCGACGGGGGTGTCGGCCTCGAGGACGGTGTGAAGCAGCTCGTACCCGAGCTGCCCGCGCAGATCCTCCGGGGCGGCCGCCAGGAGGGTGTCGACGGCGGGGACGAGATCCCCGGTCGCGGGATCGCACAGCTGGTACTCCTCCTCCACCCCGAGGGTCGGGCCGGACGGAGAGCGGCTCACGGAACCGCGGCGCGCAGGTGATCGCGCTCCGCCTCCTCGAACCCGTACGCCGCGTAGAGATGATCCTCGGCCTCCCGCTGGAGGGCGTCGATGCGGGTCTGGACCTCGGCGATCTCGCTCTCGAGGCGGGCCCGGCGCTGGAGGATGACGACCACGTGGGCGGTCGACAGCGGCATCCGGATGTAGTTCTCCAGATCCTCGCGCCCCATCCCCTTGAGCTGATCAAAGCGCTGCTGGAGCCAGAACTCCAGATAGGTCGCGGCCTCCTCGGTGGTCGTCACGATCGTCGAGCCGCGGCGGAAGATCACGACCGGTCCCCGTCGCCGGACGTCCGCGACGTCCCCGAGCGGCCGCGGCACGTTGATCTCGCGGATGATCCCCTCGGTCTGCGCGAGCGGCACCAGCTTGACGCCCGTCTCGTCCGCGATCCGATCGACCTGGTCCATCGCGTTCAGCCGGTCGGAGTTCCCGCGCGCCAGGGCGAGGATCTCGTCGCGCGCCTTGCGGAACTCGACCCCCGCCTTCTGGGTGAGGATCGGGACTCGGAAGCCGGCCAGGCGATCGGCGGCCGGGATCGCCGGCTGCCCCGCCCGGCGCGGGAAATAGCGCTGCCAGTAGAAGTGAAAGAGGCGCGAGTTCAGGATGACCGGGAGGTCCTCGGTCGGTGTCGTCTTGAGGCGCGGCACGAGACCCAGGAGCGGCTTGATCGGAACGTCGTTCCTCGCCGCGAGCGCGGCCATCGGCACGTCGCGGTACCTGAAGACGACCTTCGGCGTCCCGAGCGCCGTCTCGTGCTCGTCCTCCACGAACGCGGTCCGCGGTGAAGGCGCGAAGACGATCGGCGGTCGCAGCAGGTGGCGCCCCACCAGGTGGTCCCGGGGGACGAACCCGACCGCGCGGTTCCGCCGTCGCGTGTCGTGCGACTCCCACTCGCGGCGGCCCAGCAGGACATCCCGGCCGGGGTTGTCCAGGGGATCCGGGACGCCGTGCACGATGTCGACCAGGTGCTGGAGGCCGTCCACGCGCAGGACCGGCTTCTCGTACCGTCGCGCGATCGACTTGACCAGCCTGGCGTTGCGGGATTTGGCTTCGGGCATCGGGTCAACCCGTCTCGAGGGTGCGGGCAGGGTCGAGTCGTGCCGCCCGATGGGCGGGAGGTACCGCGGCCAGGACGCTCACGAGAACGCCCAAGGTAAGACCGGCCAACAGGATCGGCCACGAAAGGGCGAAGAAGGACGGCGGCAGGAGCGGCAGGTCCGGGAGCACCCGATCCAGCACCAGATCGGCGCCGCGGGCGGCCAGAAACGCCAGCGCCACGCCCGTCACCGCGCCCAGCAGGCCGATCAGCGCGGCCTCGACCAGGAACAGGAGCCGGATGTCGGCCCGGCTCGCCCCCACCGAGCGGAAGATCCCGATCTCGTGGCGGCGCTCCATGACCGAGAGGAGGAGGGCGTTGCCGATCCCGATGCCGGCCACGATCAGGACGACCAGCCCGATCGTGCCGAAGGCCGCCCCGAGAACGTCGGTCAGGGTCCGGACCCGCTCGGCGATCTCGCGGCCGGTCGTCACGGTGTACCCCAGGGCCTCGATCTGGCCGGCGACCCGGTCCACCTCCTCGGCTCGAGCCGCGACCACCGTGAGCTGGACGTACTGCGGGGACCCTTCTCCCGCCAGCTCGGCGTTCCACCGGTTCACGACCTCGAGGGGGACGCTGATCCCGACCAGGGGAACGCGGTCGCTCACGCCGATCAGCCGGACGGGCAGCCGGCGGATGTCCGTGCCCGCGCGTGGGTTGAACGAGGACGATCCGAGGACGAGCATGGCGCTCCGGTCCCGCAGGATCTCGGGCGTCAGCTGCGGGAGGTCGTTGGCCTTGGCGAACCCGGTGTTGTACATGTCGATCAGATCGCCCGAGATGACCGCCGGCACCGGCCCCGAGCCCGCCGGCTCGAACGCCGTGCCGGGCGGGAGCTGGTCCTCGACCAGCCCGCGCTCGATCCCGAACACCCCCGTGTCGGTGACGAACCCCTGTCCGAAGAAGTCGGCCCGGAGCTGGGCCGGGATCCGGAGCCCAGCCATCGGCAGGACCCGCTCCACGCCCGCGATCGCGGCGATCCTGTCGACGGCCCGCTCGTCGAGCGTGGAGAAGGGGCTCTCGAACCGGAGGACCGAGAGCGAGAAGGCCCGCGGCACGACCGTGAGATGGGTGATCGGCAGCGACGACACGACCCGATCCATGATCGCCCTCCGGGTCCCGGCCACGAAGGCGAGCAGGAAGACGATCAAGGCGACCCCGATCGCCACGCCCCCGGCCAGCAGAAAGGCGCGGATGCCGTGCCGCCGGACCTCGTGCGCCGCCCGGCGCACCGCGCGGACGGGCCCCATCAGACGAGTCTCCCGTCCTCGAGCCTGAGGATCCGGTCGGCGACCCGCGTGATCTCGGGATCGTGGGTCACGATGACCACGCCGAGGCCGCGCCCGTGGGCGAGCGACTCCAGGTGGCCGATGATCCCGGCGCCGGTCTCCTGATCCAGGTTCCCGGTCGGCTCGTCGGCGAGCACGAAATCCGGCTCGTTCACGAGCGCGCGGGCGATCGCGACCCGCTGGCGCTGCCCGGCCGACAGCGTCCCCGCCGGCTGGTCCACCTGGTCGGCCAGCTCGACCTCCGCGAGCGCGGCCCGGCCGCGATCGTTGCGGTCGCGCGGCGGTCGGCGCGCGAACAGGAACGGGACCAGCACGTTCTCCAGGGCGGTCTCCCGGGCGTTCAGGTGGAAGGATTGGAACACGAAGCCGATCCGCTCGTTGCGGTAGCGGGACAGGGCCCGGTCGGAGCGCGCGTACAGGTCCTCGCCGTCCACCTCCACCGTGCCGCTGCTGGGGCGATCCAGACCCCCGAGGAGGTTCAGCAGCGTCGTCTTCCCCGACCCCGACCGGCCGATGACGACGGCCAGCTCGCCGCTCCCGAGCTCGCACGAGACGCCGTCCAGCGCCGAAACCGTCCGGCCGTCCAGAGCGAACCGCTTGACGAGTTCCCTACACGCGATCTGCATCGTCGGTCCGGCGGGCGGAGACCCCGCCGGGCGGTCCGGCGGGATCCCGGAGGAGGGGCGCGATCACGGAGTCGGAGAGCGCGGGCGGAAGGGGGCCGATCCGGGGCCCCTCAGGGGCCTCCGGCCGTCCCCCCGCCGAAGGACAGGACATGACGGGCCACGGCGTCGATCTCGGCGTCGGTCAGGGTTCCCCTCCAGCCGATCATGGCCGTGCCCGGGCTGCCGTTCTCGATCGTGTTCTTGATGGCCGCGAGCGAGCCGTCGCCGGTCTTCCACTCGCGATCGGTGAAGTCGGCGGGCGGCGGCTCGAGGCCGATCGAGGCCTGGCCTTCCCCGCGGCCGTCGTCGCCGTGACACAGGGCGCAGTTGGCCGCGTAGACGGCCTCTCCGCTGGCGACCTCGGACGCCCGGGCCGGCGTCTCCGGGGCCGTGCCGGCGCCCGTGTCGACCGCCCCTTCCGGCGCCCCGTCTCCGGCCTCCCCCTGGTCCGGGCCCCCGCCGCCGCAGGCGGCCAGCGCGATCGCCAGGATCCCGACCCCGAGGTTGTATGCGGATCTGCGCATCCCGATCTCCTTGTACGGTTTCGGCCCCGGTGAGCGGCGCGGACGGGTCGGTTCGCCGCGGAAAGAACCGAATATACCCGGGATCGACGGGCCCTCCAAGAAACGGCTCACCGGACCGGTTTCCGAAGTCGCTCGAAGGCGAGACGGGCGAGCCGGCCGAGGTCGTCCCGCGAGAGCCTCCCGGGGTCGGCGCCGGCCCCCCCGGGGGCCAGGTCCCGGCCGTCCACGACGACCGTTCCCGGAGGACCGGCGGCCTCCGCCCGGGCGCAGACGACGGCCACCGGGAGCCCCCGCCGGCGAGCCTCCTGGATGACCCGGCCCGTCCCCTTCCCCGCCAGGCTGCCCGGGTCGAACCGCCCCTCGCCGGTCAGGACGAGGTCGGCCCGGTCGAGCG
>DATEDS010000315.1:0-13578 GCA_035281565.1 Gemmatimonadota bacterium | reverse complement strand
GAGCGTCTCTCCACGCCATGGCCGCGAAGCCTCAAGTTCCGCCATCCGTGGCTCCAGCTGAACCTGGTCACGGCCTTCGTGGCCGCCGCGGTCGTAGGTATTTTTCAGGACACGATCGACCAGATCGTCGTGCTGGCGGTCTTTCTCCCCGTGCTCGCGGGCCAGTCGGGCAACACCGGCTGCCAAGCGCTGGCGGTGGCGCTGCGGGGGATGACGCTCGGGGAGCTGAAGCGGGGACGCGAGAAGGTGCTGGTGCTCAAGGAGGGTCTCCTCGGGCTCCTGAACGGGGCGCTCGTGGGAGTGACGGCCGGAGCCGGCATGTATCTGTACTCGAGCTCCCAGCAGAACCCGCATGCCCTGCTCCTCGGGTTGATCGTCTTCTTCGCGATGATGACGAGCTGCGTGATCAGCGGCGTGTCCGGCGCTCTGATTCCGCTCGGGCTCAAGCGGGTGGGAGCCGATCCGGCCACCGCCTCGAGCATCTTTCTCACGACCGCCACGGACGTCGCCAGCATGGGCATCTTTCTCGCGCTCGCCACGTGGCTCGTCTGATGGGAGCGACCGGCGAGCTGATCATCAGCGTGTCGGGAATCCGGGGGGTTGTCGGCGAGTCCCTGACACCCGAGGTCGTGGCGCGCTTTGCGGCCGCCCACGGTGCCTGCCGCCGCGAAGCGACGGGAGGACGGGCGATCGTCCTCGGGCGCGACGCCCGGACGAGCGGGCCCCTGTTCGTGGCCGCGGCCGAGGCCGGGCTCCGCTCGGTCGGGTGCGATGTGGTCCACGTCGGGATGGCCTGTACCCCGACCATCCTGCTGGCCGTCCGGCGCCACGCCGCCGCCGGCGGGATCGCGGTCACCGCCAGCCACAATCCGGCCCAGTGGAACGCGCTCAAGCTGGCGGGCGACCGCGGGATCTTCCTGAGCCCTTCCGAAGCGCGGGCGGTCGTCGTCCGCGCCGAGACCACCGGGCTCCCGCGCGCCGCGTGGGACGAGCTGGGGGAAGTGTCCAGCGTCTCCGACGCGACCGAGCGTCACGTCGAGGCGATCCTGGCCGACCCGTGGGTGGACGCCGGCGCCATCCGTGCGCGGGCGCCCAGGGTCGTCCTCGACGCCTGCGCTGGAGCGGGCGCGCTGGCGGCGGTCCCCCTCCTCCAGGCGCTGGGAGCGCGGGTTGAGGGCCTCCATCTGGAGCCGACCGGGCGTTTCCCGAGGGACCCAGAGCCGGTCCCGGAGAACCTCGGGGAGCTGGGGGCCCGTGTGCGTGAGATCGGGGCCGAGCTCGGCCTGGCGGTCGACCCCGACGGCGACCGCCTGGCGCTGGTCGACGATCGGGGACGGCCCGTCGGCGAGGATCTGACGCTGGCCCTGGCCGTCGACTACGTGCTCGGCCGGGCGGCCGGGGAAGGGACGGCCACCGGTCCGGTCGTGACCAATCTGTCGACCAGCCAGGTCGTCGAGCGGGTCGCCGAGCGGCACGGCGTCCCCGTCGAACGGACCGCGGTCGGCGAGGTGAACGTGGCCCTCCGGATGATCGAGCGCGGAAGCCGGATCGGCGGGGAGGGGAACGGCGGGGTGATGTACGGTCCTCTCCATCACACCCGCGACGCACCGGTCGCGATCGCCCTCATCCTCTCCTACCTGTCGCGATGGGAGTGCTCGCTGGCCGAGGCGGCGGGCCAGCTCCCGCGCTATGCGATCGCCAGGGCGAAGCTGCGGCTGGACCGGGTCGACGCCGACGCGCTTCTCGAGAAGGCGGCCACGGCCTTCGACGACGCGGCGGCCGACCGGACGGACGGTCTCAAGCTGAGCTGGCCGGATCGGCAGGAATGGATCCAGCTTCGCAAGTCGGGCACGGAGCCGATCGTCCGCGTGATCGCCGAGGCGCCGGACCCGGAGCGGGCCGAGGCGCTCCTCGACCGGGCGCGGGAGCTCGCCCCGGCGTAACCCGGGAACCTCCGCCCGTGGCGACCGGTAGGAGGATCGTCTACACTTCGGTCGCGTTCTTTCCCGTCCGGTCTCCCGGCCGAACCGGCCTCAACCAGGGCATTCGCGATGTGTGGCATCATCGGCTACATCGGTCTCCGCCAGGCCACGCCGATCCTCATGGAAGGCCTCCGGCGGATGGAGTACCGGGGCTACGACTCGGCCGGGCTGGCGGTGATCAACGGTGCGGGGCTGCACGTCTCCAAGCTGCCCGGCCGGATCGAGGAGCTGGACCGGGAGGTCCACGCCAACCCGCCCCAGGGGACCCTCGGGATCGCTCACACGAGGTGGGCGACCCACGGCCCCCCCACCCGGATCAATGCCCACCCCCACACGTGCTGCAACGGGCGCATCGCGGTCGTCCACAACGGCATCGTCGAGAACGCGGGGCCGCTGCGTCAGGCCCTGCGTGCCCGCGGCCACACGTTTCTGAGCGACACCGACACCGAGGTCTTCGCCCATCTCATCGAGGAGGAGCTGAACGGAGATCTCGGAGAGGCCGTGCGCCGCGCCCTGCGCCATGTCGAGGGCACGTACGGCCTGGCGGTGATCTCGCTCGACCATCCCGATCACCTGGTGGCCGCCCGCATGGGAAGCCCGCTGCTGGTCGGGGTGGACGACGCCGAGCTCTTCGTGGCCTCGGATGCCGCGGCGGTCGTGGGCCACACCCGCAAGGTGATCTATCTGGACGACGGCGACCTGGTCGAGCTGTCGCGTGAAGGCTACCGGCTGAGCGACCTCGAGAACACGCACGTGGACAAGGCGATCGACGAGATCTCCTGGGACCTGAAGGAGATCGAGAAGGGCGGTTATCCGCACTTCATGCTCAAGGAGATCTTCGAGCAGCCGGAAGCGATTCGCGACGCCATGCGGGGTCGCCTCCTGCCCGCCGAGGGCACGGCCGTCCTGGGCGGGCTGTCCGAGATCCCCGATTCCGACTGGGAGGCCTTCAGCCGGATCGTCCTGACCGGCTGCGGAACCTCGTGGCACGCGGCGCTCGTCGGCGAGCACATGCTCGAGGAGGCGACCCGACTGCCGGTCGAGGTCGAATACGCGAGCGAGTTCCGGTACCGCAATCCTGTCCTCGACGACCGCACGGTCCTGTTCGCGATCAGCCAGTCGGGAGAGACCGCGGACACGCTGGCCGCGCTCAGGGAGGCGCGTCGTGGTGGCGCCCGCGGGCTCGGGATCGTCAACGTCGTGGGTTCGACCATCGCCCGCGAATCGGACGGCGGCGTCTACATCCACGCCGGCCCGGAGATCGGCGTCGCCTCGACCAAGGCGTTCACCTGCCAGCTCACCGTGCTCGGTCTGCTGACGCTGTACCTCGGGCGGCGCCGAGGCATGGATTCAGACCGCGGCCGGGCCCTGGCGCGGGCGATGGCGGTCCTGCCGGACAGGGTGGAGGAGGCGCTCGAGCGCAGCGACGGGATCCGCAGACTGGCCGAGGAGTATGCCGACGCTCACAACTTCCTCTATCTGGGCCGCGGGCTGAACTTCCCGGTGGCCCTCGAAGGGGCGCTCAAGCTCAAGGAGATCAGCTACATCCACGCCGAGGGGTACCCGGCGGCCGAGATGAAACATGGGCCGATCGCGCTGATCGACGAGAACATGCCGTGCGTCGTCGTGGCGACGCGCGACTCGGTGTACTCGAAGGTGCTCCTGAACGTCGAGGAGATCAAAGCCCGCCGGGGGCGGATCCTCGCCGTGGTCACCGAGGGCGACACCGAGGTCGCCGCGGTCGCCGACCACGTGATCGAAGTGCCCCCGACGGACGATCTCCTGACGCCCATCCTGAACGTCGTCCCCCTCCAGCTCCTGGCGTATCACATCGCGGTCCTTCGGGGCTGCGACGTCGACAAGCCGCGCAACCTCGCCAAGAGCGTGACCGTGGAGTAGCGCGGAAATCCCGTAATCGTCGAGCCACCGTGGTGCCAGGGGCACTACCTTCCGGCGATGACCCGCCCAACCTCGGCGCCTGAGCCTCCGAACCCTGAAAGGATAAGGCAATGTCCCAGCAGCCCGTGAGCCAGCAGGAGATCCGCAACGCGGTCCGCGAGTATCTGCTCACCGAGTTTCTGCCCGGGGAGGATGCGTCGGCCTTGACCGATTCGACCCCGCTCATCACGGGAGGCATTCTGGATTCGATCGCCAGCGTAAAGCTCGTGTCCCACCTCGAAGATCGCTTCGGCATCCGCTTCGAGGCTCGCGAAGTCAGCGTCGATTACCTGGACACGGTTGACCGGATTGTCGAGACTGTCGAGAACAAGCGCCACGCATGAGGCTCAGGCTCGAGGAGCCGTTCGAACAGGCGGCCGCCGCCTTTCCGTCCAGGATCGCCATAGCCGATCCAGGACGGGGGCTGGATGTACGCTATGATCGGCTGAACGATCTGGCCGACTCCCTGGCTGCGGATCTGACTCGCTTCGGTGCAGGCCATGGCCAGCGTGTCGGCATCTACGCTCCGAAATCGATCCCCACGCTGGCGGCCATTCTGGCCACGCTGAAGGCCGGCGCTGCCTATGTTCCCGTGGACACGCAGGCGCCTTCCCGGCGAGCGCTCGAGATCCTGACCGACTGCGACGTGAGAGCGATCGTGGCCGACCCCCGACTTGCCGAAACGCTGCGCACGGCCTGGGGCCGGGACCTACGCCTCCTAGAATCGCACGCCGTATCGGAGCTTTCCAAGTTGGGTGGCGAAATCGTGCTCCTTGGGCGCGACGACGGCCAATCGTCTTCGATCGAGGAACTCGCGTACGTTCTCTACACCTCAGGCTCGACGGGGAGGCCGAAGGGTGTCATGCACACTCACTCCAGCGCTCGGTCCTTCGTCGATTGGTGCATGGACGTGTTCGAGCCCACTCCGGAGGATCGTTTTTCTTCGCATGCCCCGTTCCATTTCGACCTCTCGATCCTCGACATCTATGTCCCGCTCGGACGAGGAGCGAGGATCGTCCTGATCGCGGAGGAGGCCGGGAAGAACCCGCTCAGCCTGGCCCCCCTCATCGCCGAGCACCGGATCTCCGTCTGGTATTCGACACCCTCGGTCCTCAGGCTGCTCATCGAACACGGCGGCCTGGAGCGTTACGATGCTTCCGGGCTCAGGCACGTGCTCTTTGCGGGGGAGGTCTTCCCGCCGGGCCAGCTGCGCCAGCTGCAGAGGGCGTGGCCCGACCGTCGATATTTCAACCTGTACGGCCCCACGGAGACGAACGTCTGCACGTACTTCGAGATCGTCGGTGAAGTGCCCCCGAATCGCGTCGATCCGTATCCGATAGGAAAGCCGATTCCCCCCGACGACACCCTGGTCCTGGGGTCTCTGGGCCCGGCACCGAGGGGGGAGGAGGGCGAGTTGCTGGTTCGGGGCGGAACGGTGATGGCCGGATACTGGAATCGTCCCGAGCTGGATGCGGTCGCGTTCCATGTCGATGACCAGAACCGGAAGTGGTATCGCACCGGCGACATCGTGAAGGAGAACCAGGACGGGGATTACGTCTTTCTCGGTCGGCGCGATAGCATGATCAAGCGCCGCGGCTATCGGGTCGAGCTCGGAGAAATCGAGGCCGCGCTGCACGGCCATCCGGATGTGCGGGAAGCGGCCGTCGTTTCGATACCGGACGCCGCACAGGGCGTCCATGTCCGCGCCTTCGTCTGCTGGACGGGCTCGCAGCCGCCTTCCATGATCGTACTCAAGCGGTTCTGCGCCGAGAACCTGCCGCTGTACATGGTTCCCGACAGCTTCACGTTCGTGGAGCAGTTGCCAAAGACGTCCACCGACAAGACCGACTACGTACGGTTGAAAGAGTGGGATGCCTGATCCCATGATCCGATCCGGGGCAGGCCGGGAGTGAACGGGTCAGCGCAATCATCACACGCCCGGATCGGTCTCACCGAGCTCCTGCCGGTCGCCTTCCAGCTCGGTCTGGTGCTTGCCGTAGCCCTGTTGTTCCGGATCGAACTCGAACGCGGGTTTGCAGCAGTCGCCCCGCTGATCTTCATCGGATTCCTCCTGCACTCGCGCTTCCCCGAGCGTGCCCGGATCCCGTTCTTCACCCTGCTCACATTCGTGGCGCTCGTCGTGCTGCTTCGGGTGGACGGGCTGTGGGTCGTGGGACTGGGTCTGGGAATCCTCGGCCTATGTCATCTGCCCTTCGCGTGGTCCGTAAGGGTCGGTCTCCTTCTGCTGGCGGCTACGGGCTTGGCGGCGCTCCAGGGCGGATGGCTCAAGACGCCCTGGGCGAGCCCGGTCATACCGATCCTGGCGTCCATGTTCATGTTCCGCGTGATCCTGTACCTGTACGACTTGAAGACGGGCAAGACCCCGGCTGATCCGTGGGCGCGCATCGCATACTTCTTTCTCTTGCCCAACGTGTGCTTTCCACTATTTCCCGTCGTCGACTACAAGACGTTCTTGCGGACCTATTACGACGCGCCGGCGGTCGAGATCTACCAGAAGGGCGTGTACTGGATGCTGCGTGGCGTCATCCATCTCCTGCTCTATCGCGCCATCTATTACGCCCTGCCGCGCTTCTCGGATCCGTCAGACGTCGTCGGCGTGTACGTCTTCATGGCCATGACGTATGCGATGTACTTGCGGGTGTCGGGCCTCTTCCATCTCATCACCGGCGTACTATGCCTGTTCGGATTCAATGTGCCTCCAACCAACAATCACTACTTCCTGGCGTCGAGCTTCAACGACCTGTGGCGTCGGATCAACATCTACTGGAAGGACTTCATGATGACGGTGGTTTTTTACCCGGTCTTCATGAGCATCCGTCGTTGGAGGTTGGCCATCCGGTTGATCATCGGCACGGGAATGGTGTTTTTCTTTACCTGGCTCCTTCACTCGTATCAATGGTTCTGGCTGGAGGGCGGATTTCCGGTCAGAGCCAACGACATCGTCTTCTGGGGTTTCCTGGGCTTGGCGTTGGCCGCAAACTCCGTCTGGGAAGCCCGCCACGGACGTCGCCGTCTCGCCCGATCCGAATGGTCGCTGACGGAGTCTCTGGGTGTGACCGCGCGTACGATCGGCGTCTTTTCCACCATGGCCGTCCTGTGGTCCTTGTGGTACAGCGGTTCGCTCGCCGAGTGGTGGTATCTGGTTGTGCGGGTGGGCGGGAGCGAGGCGCGTGACTGGCTGCTGTTCGGTGGGTTGCTCGTGCTCGCCCTGGTGGTCGGGGTCGGCGGACACTGGCTCTCGGCTCACGACCGAGGTCTTTCCAGGATCGAGCGATTCGCCTGGAGCCGGGCGTCGCTCCTTGTCCCGACAGTGTCTGCGGCGATGGTGATCATCGGCTTGCCGTTTGTTTACGGTCAGGGTGAGGGACGGGTGGCGCGGGCGGTGCAGACGGTTCAATCGACGCGACCGAACCAGGACGACCTCGATCGTGAGGAACGTGGATACTACGAGGCCTTGACCCGGGCAACACAATTCGGACCATCGGTCGCTGCGACGACACCGACGGCCGATGAAGGCGAGGACTTGTTCCGTAAGAGCCAGGCTGTACGAAGCACGGGGGATATTCGTGGCTTTGAGATCGTGCCCGGTGCCGAAATCGTGTTCAAAGGCGTGGACTTTCGCGCGAATCGCCTGGGCTTCCGCGACCGCGAATACGAGCTGTCCAAGCCAGCCGGAACTTACCGGGTGGCGCTGCTGGGCTCATCCCACACCATGGGTTCGGGCGTCGGCAATGAACAAACCTTCGAAAATCTCGTCGAGGATCGACTGAATACGGAACTTGGTTCGCGGGGCTTCGATCGATACGAGATCCTGAACTTTGCAGTCGCCGGTTATGCCCTCTACCATGCGGTATACGTCGCCGAGCGGATCGTGCCACGTTTCGAGCCCGATGCCGTCATATATGTGGCACATCCACGCGAGGGGACACGGTTGATCAGGCGGCTACGAATTCTGCTGGCCAGCGGGGAAGGGAATCTGGAAGGTTACGAATACCTCGCCGAAGTGCTCCGGAAGGCTGACGCTCACTCCGGATTGCCGCCCGATGAGTTCGAGCGCCGACTGTCGCCCTTCCGTGATGATCTTGTACGCGGGTCGTACAGCCGTATGGCCAGAGCGATTCGTGCACACGGTGCCGTTCCGGTCCTCGCCCTGGTCCCACTCACCCATGAAGCCTTCGATGGCGAGGAGATTGGCCGGCTCTCTCGACTTGCAGAAGAGTCCCAAGCCATCCTCATGACTGTCCCGGACCCCTATGATGGTTATGAGCTCGAGCGCATTACGGTGAGCGATACGGACAGGCACCCGAACGCGATCGGTCACCGGCTCATCGCCGATCGGTTTTTTGAAAGTTTGCTGGAAAACGCCGCCGCGCTCGGATTGTTCCCCGAGCCGATTCCCAACGTGGACTCTCCCGAAAGCTGATTCGTGGACTTCTCGCTGACCGACGAGCAGCGGCTTTTGCGGGACGAGATCGTGCGCCTCGCGAAGCGGGAGCTCAGTCCCGGGGCGCGGGAGCGAGATCGTGCCGGCACGTTTTCCCGGGAGTTGTGGATGCGATGTGCGGAGGTCGGGCTGCCCGGTCTACCGGTCCCGACCGAGTACGGAGGCGCCGGCCTTGATCCTCTGTCGTCCGCCGTCGCGCTGGAAGCCCTCGGCTACGGCTGTGAGGACGGCGGCCTCGTCTTTTCCCTGTGCGCCCACCTGCTCGCCTGTGTCGTGCCGATCTGGCTTCATGGGACCGAAGAGCAGAAGCATCGGCTGCTCCCGGGTCTTTGCGACGGTTCAGGCATCGCGGTCAACGCGATGACCGAGGCGGGCTCGGGTTCGGATGCCTTCGCCATGACGACACGCGCAGAGCCGGACGGGGATGGATTCCGGCTCAACGGCGCGAAGACGTTCTGCTCCAATGCGCCCATTGCCGATCTGGCTCTCGTCTATGCGGTCACGGATCCTGGAAAGGGATACCATGGCGGAGTCACCGCGTTTGTCGTCGAGACACGGACGCCCGGGTTCCAATCGGGCCAGACGTTCGCGAAGATGGGATTGCGGACGTCTCCGATCGGCGAAGTGGTCCTCGAGGACGTTCGTGTGTCGCCTGAAAACATCCTGGGTGGTGTGGGCGCCGGGGCGACGGTCTTCGTCCAGTCGATGGAATGGGAGCGGATCCTGATCGCTGCGTGCCACGTCGGGACCATGCAACGTCTGCTCGAGGGCTCGATCGAGCATGCACGCCAGCGAACGGCCTCCGGTCAACCCATCGGAAAGTTCCAGGCCGTTTCGCACCGCATCGTGGACATGAAGGTGCGCCTGGACGCGGCACGGCTTCTCGTCCGCCACGCGGCATGGCGTCTCGGCCGCTCCCGCGACATCGCGGTTGACGCCTCAGGAGTGAAGCTCTTCGTGAGCGAGTCGCTGGTCCATGCCGCCCTGGATTCGGTGCGGACTCTCGGAGGCTACGGCTTCATGGTCGAGTACGATGTCGAGCGCGTCCTCCGGGACGCCGTTGGGGGGCTGCTCTATTCGGGCACGAACGACGTGCAGCGGAACGTCATCGCCCGCTGGTTGGGGCTGTAGGGGACGTTTCGTGGCCGGGGCCCGGTTCGTTCTTCCCCGGATCTCCGGGAGCGCCTAGCCGATGCGGGTCGTCCTCCAGCGGGTCCTGGAGGCCGCCGTCCATGTCGTCGAGGAGGGAAGCCGGCGCGAGGCGGGGCGGATCGGGACCGGGATCCTGGCGCTGGTCGGCTTCACTTCCGGGGACGGCGAGGAGGCGCTGAGCTGGATGGCGGGCAAGCTCGCGGACCTGCGGGTCTTCCCGGGTCCGGGAGGCGCGATGGATCGCTCGTTGCGCGAGACGAACGGAGGCCTCCTCCTGGTCAGCCAGTTCACGCTCTACGCCGACCCGCGCAAAGGCCGCCGCCCCGACTTCACGGCCGCCGCTTCGTACGCCGAGGCCGAGCGGCTCTTCGAGCGTTTTCGCGAGGCCTGCGAAGCGCAGCTGCCGGGCCGCGTGGAGAGCGGCCTGTTCGGCGCGAAGATGGAGGTCTCCCTGGTCAACGACGGGCCGGTGACGCTGGTGATCGAACGGTGACGGGCGCGGCTCCCCCGATCGTGCTGGCCTCCGGGAGCCCGCGCCGCCGAGAGCTCCTGGCCCGGCTCGGGCTCCGGTTCGAGATGGACCCGCCGCGGCGGGAGGAGGATCCGCCTTCGCCGGGCGAGGACCCGGACGCCTACGCCGGGCGGATCTCCGCGGTCAAGGCGGACGAGGTGGCGGAGCGCCGTCCCGACGCCCTCGTCCTGGCCGCCGACACGATCGTGGTCCTGGGAGCTGAGGTGCTCGGGAAGCCGGCCGACCCCGCCGAGGCACGGGCGATCCTGGGCCGTCTGTCGGGCCGGGAGCACGCCGTCCACACCGGCGTCACCGTGCTCGCTCCGGGAGGCCGGCGTGCAACCGGGACCGAGCGCACGCGGGTCCGGTTCCGCGCGCTTCGGGGCGAGGAGATCGACGCATACGTGGCGACGGGCGAGCCGCTCGACAAGGCCGGCGCGTACGGAATCCAGGACTACGGCGCGACCTTTGTAGAGGGGGTGAGCGGCTGCTACTTTAACGTCATGGGGCTGCCGGTGGTCCGCCTCCTCGCTCTCCTGGACGAGGTCGGTTGGGCGTATCGCGTGCCCGGGCGGCTCGAGGCGGTGGCCCCGACGGCCGCGCCTCCAGAGTCCGTCCCGAGCCCCTGACCCTCGAGCCGAGAAGAAGCCGATGCCTGTCGAGACGATCCGCTGGGAAGGCGATCATGTCCGCATGATCGACCAGACCCGGCTTCCGACCGAGAAGATCGAGATCGGGATCCGGACCGTTCCCGAGATGGTGGAGGCGATACGGAGCCTCAGGATCCGCGGCGCCCCGGCCATCGGCATCGCTGCGGCCATGGGGCTCGTGGCGGCGCTCGTCCCGCACCGCGACGAGGACCCGGAAGCCTTCCTCGAGAAGCTCGAAGGGTTCGCCTCCGAGCTCGAGGTGGCTCGGCCCACGGCGGTCAACCTGCGGTGGGCGATCGAGCGCATGCGGAGAGTCGCGCGGGAGCACAGGGATATGGCGGTGCCGGCCCTCTGGGAGCGTCTCGAGGAGGAAGCGTTGGCGATCTTCGAGGAGGACCGCGAGATGTGCCGCCGGATCGGCGAGGCGGCGCAGGGCGTGATCCGCGAGCGGGCCGGGATCCTCACCCACTGCAATGCCGGGGGCCTGGCGACCTCCGGCTACGGGACGGCCCTCGCCTGCGCCTACGTGGCGCACGAACAGGGGAAGGCGATCCGCGTGTTCGCGGACGAGACGCGCCCTCTTCTCCAGGGCAGCCGCCTCACCACGTGGGAGCTGATGGAGAGCGGCGTGGACGTCACACTGATCTGCGACGACATGACGGCGGCCACCATGGCCCGCGGCGAGATCGACCTGGTGATCGTCGGGGCCGACCGCATTGCCGCCAACGGCGACACGGCGAACAAGATCGGCACCTACGGGGTGGCGATACTGGCCCGGGAGCACGGCATTCCGTTCTACGTCGCGGCGCCCCGGACGACCTTCGACTTCGACACGCCGACGGGCGCCGAAATTCCGATCGAGGAGCGCTCGGCGGATGAGGTGACGCACGGTTTCGGTCCGGCCACCGCGCCCGTCGGCGTCAAGGTGTTCAGCCCGGCCTTCGACGTGACGCCGCACCGCTACATCGCCGGGTTTTTCACCGACGCCGGGCTTCTCGAGCCCCCGTTCGAGGCGTCGCTCCAGGTTCTGAGGGGGACGACGCCGGCGGCCGTGCGGTAACGGGGACGGGATACCGGGTTGTCGGTCGCCCGGCGAGGGGGTATTTTCATGCTTCTCGTCGGAGGCCCGCTGGCCCTTTTCGTTGACGGGTCGGGCGGGCTTTTCTATCTTCAAAAGCTGGACTGGAACCGACTTCCCGGCCGGCCGGTCGGACCACGGACGGCGATCCCGGAGACAGGCATGAAGACGCATTCGGTCACGCCCGATCAGATCACGCGCCGCTGGTACGTCGTCGACGCCGAGGGGCAGACCCTGGGCCGGCTGGCGAGCCGGGTCGCCCAGATCCTGCGCGGCAAGCACAAGCCGATCTACACGCCGCACCTCGACACGGGCGACCACGTTCTGGTCGTCAACGCCGAGAAGATCCATCTGACCGGCAAGAAGGCGAGCCAGAAGACGTACTTCCGCCACACGGGCTACCCTGGCGGGCTCAAGGCGACGCCGATCCGGCGCGTGCTCCGTGACCACCCCGAACGGGTCGTCGAGAAGGCGGTCTGGGGGATGATGCCCAAAGGGAAGCTCGGGCGCAGCATGTACAAGAAGCTCAAGGTGTACGCGGGCCCGGATCATCCGCATCAGGCCCAGCAGCCTCGGCGGATCGACCTCGATCGCTGGCCGCCCCAGACCCAGGAGGACACGCAGGCATGAGCAAGCAGACCGTCGGCATCGGGCGTCGCAAGACCTCGGTCGCGCGCGTCTATCTGCGGCCGGGCAAGGGACAGTGGACGGTCAACGGGCGCCCGCTGGGCGAGTACTTCCCGCGGCCGCTTCACGTCACCCAGTGCCAGAAGCCGCTCGAGATCGGCAAGACCGGCACCCAGTACGACGTCGTGGTGAACGTCAAGGGCGGCGGGCTGACCGGGCAGGCCGGGGCGATCCAGCTCGGGCTCTCCCGGGCGCTCGTCCTCACCGATGACACACTGCGCACTCCGCTCAAGGCGGCCGGGCTGCTGACCCGCGATCCGCGCATGGTCGAGCGCAAGAAGTACGGCCGTCCGAAGGCCCGCAAGCGCTTCCAGTTCTCGAAGCGGTAAGTCGCGACGAGGTCGCGGCCGACGGCGTGCGCCGTCGGCCGCAATTCACACACCGGCGGAGGGGTCCGCGGGTGTCCGGAGCCGCCAATCCGCGGCCCCCGGATCGCGGAGCCCCGTCGAACCCGGTGGAGGCCGAACCCAAGGAGGAGGACCCGACCCATGGCGGTCAGCGAACAGCTCCGCGCCTTGCTCGAGGCGGGAGTGCACTTCGGTCACCAGACCCGCCGCTGGAATCCCAAGATGCGGCGCTTCATCTTCGCCGAGCGCAACGGCATCTACCTCATCGACCTGAACAAGACCCTGCGTCAGCTCGAGCGCGCCAGGGAAGTCGTGGCGGACATCGTCGGGCAGGGCAAGCGCGTCCTGTTCGTCTGCACCAAACGACACCTCACGCACATCGTGCGCGAGGAGGCGGAGCGGTGCGGCCAGTTCTACGTGACCAATCGCTGGCTGGGCGGCACGCTCACCAACTTCCGGACGATCAAGAAGAACCTGAAGCGGCTGAAGGAGATCGAGCGCATGCGCACCGACGGCACGTTCGAGCTGCTGCCGAAGAAGGAAGTCATCGAGATCGAGCGGGAGTATGACAAGCTGTATCGGAACCTGTCCGGCATCGCCGATATGGAGGAGTTGCCGGGTGCCGTCTTCGTGGTGGACGCGCGCAAGGAGCGGATCGCGGTCAACGAAGCGAACAAGCTGGGGATCCCGCTGATCGCCATCGTCGACACGAACGCCGATCCCGACCTCATCACCGTGCCGATTGCAGGGAACGACGACGCGATCAAG
>DATEDS010000314.1:0-3997 GCA_035281565.1 Gemmatimonadota bacterium | reverse complement strand
GTCGCTCGCGATGGCCGGCGTCGTCGGGGCGGTTCTGGCCGGCTGCCGCGAGACCGGGGGAGCGGCCGCGGTCGCCCGGTCGCTCGCCGTCCGGTACGGCGACCGCGCCTTCGAGGTGGACGTGCGGGCGGAATCCGGCGGCCAGACCGCGGTCGTCGTCACGCTGCGGGGCGGACGGACCGAGGACCCGGCCGCAACGGCCCGGCAGATCGCCGATCTCGTCCGCCGCGAGTTCCCGCTGAGCGGCGCCCGCGACTCGATCATCGTCCGGCTCTCCGCCGTCGAAGGAAGGGGCGCGTTCCGGACGCGGACGGTGTCGACCCATCGCTTCGGGGCGGGCGAGACCCCCTGAGGCGCCCCACCGCGTGATCCGGGCCGGTTGTCGGCCTCCGGAGCCGTTCCTAGCTTGATCGTCGATGAGCGACCTGATCGGCGAGAATCAGCTCTACTACCGGAAGGGCTTCGGCCTCAAGGAGGAGGTCTCGGGCGAGCTCTCGGACGCCTACCACTCGGACCTGGTGAACCGGATCGTGGCCGCCGGCCACCGGCTCGAGGTGGGCGACGTGACGATCCGCCTGGCCCGCGAGTTCGGCAACTGCTACGGGGTCGATCGCGCGGTCCAGTATGCGTACGAGACCCGCCGGCGGTTCCCCGACCGGCGGATCTTCCTGACCGGCGAGCTGATCCACAACCCGCACGTCAACCGCGAGATGGTGGCCAAGGGGATCGGTTTCCTGACCGGTCGCTATGCGGGGGACGTCCGGTTCGACACGCTGCGCCCGGACGACGTCGTGCTCCTGCCGGCGTTCGGCGCCCCCACCGACGAGATGCGGCGTCTCAAGGCGACCGGCTGTGTGCTGGTCGACACGACCTGCGGCTCGGTGCTGCTCGTCTGGAAGACGGTCGAGCGGTTCGCCCGCGAGGGGTTCACGGCCGTCATCCACGGCAAGTTCTACCACGAGGAGACGCGGGCCACCGCGTCGCGGGCCTTGGAGCACCCCGGTGGGGCCTACCTGATCGTGCGCGACCTGGAGGAGACCGCGCTCGTCACCGGCTTCATCCGTAAAGGCGAGGCCTCGACCGACGCGCACGTGGAGGCGCTGGCCGAGCGGTTCGCCGACGCTGCGAGCCCCGGCTTCGACTGGCGGCGGCACCTCGTCAAGGTCGGCGTCGCCAACCAGACGACCATGCTCATGCGTGAGACCGAGGCCGTGGCCGAGGAATTCCGGAAGGCGATGCACGACCGCTACGGCTCGGCGGCGATCGAGGAGCATTTCCGGGCGCTCGACACGATCTGCTCGGCGACCCAGGAGCGCCAGGACGCGGTCGTGGAGCTGCTCGACGATCCGCCCGACCTGATGATCGTGCTCGGGGGCTACAACTCGAGCAACACGAACAACCTCGCGCGGATCTGCGCGAGGGTCGTCCCGACCTTCCACATCGACGACTCCTCGTGCATCGAGGGGCCCGGGACGATCCGTCACAAGCCGGTCGACCGGGACGGGGAGGTGCGTGAGGAGGGGTGGCTCCCGGACGGACCCGTCGAGATCGGCCTCACGGCCGGCGCGTCGACCCCGAACAACAAGACCGGCGAGACGATCGAGCGCGTCCTGGCCTGCCGGGACATGGCGGTGCCGATCGGGTCGTGAGGCCCGGCCTCGGGAGCCCGCCGTGCTGAGGCCGCTGATGCTGCGCTGGGAGCGACGGCTGTCGCTCCAGGACGAGGACCGCCGCCTTCACGCCTTCGACTGGGGCCTCGACGTCCTGGGCCTCGTCCCGGGCGCCGATCCGCGCCGGACGCTGCTCGCCTTCGCCCGCGACGTTCTCCACGACCGGACCGACTTCTTCGCCGATCCCGGGCCGCCACCCGTCACGCACGAGCCGGCGCCGGGCCGCTTCCGCTTCCCGAGCGCGGTCCGGACACCGGAGGAGGAGGCGCGGACGATGTCGGTGCGCCTCTTCGATCCGGGGAACGCGACCGACCGCGCGATGATCGTCGTCCCCCAGTGGAATGCGGGGCCGGAGAGCCACGTCGGGCTCTGCCGGCTGCTCGCCCGCCGCGGGATCGCCGCCGCCCGTCTCACGCTCCCGTATCACGAGGACCGTCGTCCCCCCGGCGAGCCGCGGGCCGACCTCGCGGTGAGCGCCAACCTCGGGCGGACCCTCCTGGCCGGCCGCCAGGCGGTCAGCGACGTGCGGCGGACCCGGGGCTGGCTGGAGGAGCGCGGGTTCCGCCGGATCGGCCTGGTGGGGACGAGCCTCGGCTCCTGCATCTCGTTCCTCGCCCTGGCCCACGACGCCCGTCTCAGGGTGGCGGTTCTCCATCACGTGTCGAGCGACTTCGGTGACGTGGTGTGGCGTGGCATCTCGACCCGCCACGTGCGGGCCGAGCTGGAAGGTCACGTGTCGCAGTCGACCCTGCGGCGCGTGTGGGCCCCGATCAGCCCGATCCACTTCGTGCACCGCGTCCCGCGCCGGTCCCACACGCTCCTGCTGACCAGCCGCTACGACCTCACCTTCCCGTACGATCTATCGGAGCGGCTCCATCGCGCGTTTCGCAAGCACCGCCGGCCGCACCAGGTGATCGTGGCGCCGTGGGGGCATTACACGAGCGGCATGATGCCGTTCGTGGCGATCACGATACGCCGCGTGCTCAGCTACCTGGACGAGCGGCTTTAGCGGGAAGGGTCAGACCTGCGGTGCGGCATGGTCGGGCTGGAAGGGGTAGACCAGCTCCTCGTCGGCGACCTCGCGGGTCTCGCCGGTCTTCACCTGCCGGACCGTCCTGGCGTCGATCTTCTCGTAGACCTGGCTCACGCTCGTCCGCTCCATGATCTCGCTGGCGAGCATCATCGTCTCACCGGTATCCATCTCGCGGAATCGCTTCGGCTCCATCCCGTTCCTCCTTCCTTCCCGGAGTTCGCCGTCGTTCGGAACGTACCCGCGAGCCCCCCGCGGGACAACCCGTAGCGGACGGCTATCTTGACATGACGCGCCGCTCCGTGAGTGCGGCTGTCCGGCCGGGTCGCTTCGGGGAAGGGAGCGGATGGGGTCTGGTGGCCTCTGCGGTCTTCAAAACCGTCATCGGGCGCGCCCGTCGCGTCCGGGGTGGGTTCGATTCCCACACGTTCCCGCCAACCGCGCCGATCATCGCGCCGCCGGTCTCGCCCCCGGAGTCCGTCCCGAGCATGCCTCGCGCACGAGACTCGCGGCCATGCTCCAGACCCGCGGGTCGCGATCCATCCGGGCGTGATCGGCGCGCAGGAACGTCTTGTGCCAGGGAAGCCCGTCGACTTCGATCTCGCTTCCGGGCGGACCGTCGTAGTCGAACTCCCACTCCCCCACGATGGTCGTGCGACGGGGATCGGACGGCCGGATCGGATGCTCCCCCGCGATCACCGCTCCCTCGTCCTGGTAGAGGTTGGCCGCCCATCGGACATTCGGCGGAACCTCGGCGTCGTCCCAGCCGACGCTGTCGATCTGGAGGGTGAGGTGGACCGGGAGGTCCCGGCCGGCCACGAGGCGCGCGAACACCAGGGTCGCCCAGCCGCCCAGGCTCTGCCCGTAGACGACGATGGGCGCTCGCCCGACCTCCTCCGGATCGATGGCGCCGTTCCGATCGGCGTCCAGGGCCGCCTCCACGAACTCGAGCGCTCGCCGGACGCTGCGGTTCTCGAACGTCTCGACGTAGAGGCCGGGCTCGCGACGCAGCTCGAGCGCCAGCCGGCGGACTCCCTTGGAAGCGTCGTCCCAGCGGTCGTTCCCTCCCATGAACCCGATCACCAGGCACGACCCGGTCGGGATCGGGGGCGGCGCGGGCGGGCCGCGGTGCGGGGCCGATCCGCACCCGAGGTCGGCCAGTAGCGCGATGAGCCCGAACGCGGCTCCGCGCCGCGCGGTTGACAGGGTTCCATGGCTCATGGGCCGACGTTATCGCGCGCGGCGGCCCAGGCGCTATCTTGGAGCTGTCATGCGAACCTTGATCGCTTCCCTCCTC
>DATEDS010000313.1:0-5343 GCA_035281565.1 Gemmatimonadota bacterium | reverse complement strand
GGCCGAGCGGTCCGAGGAGAGGGAGGCGCGGGAGGCCGTGGTCGAGGTGGGCCGCCGACTCTGGACGAGGGGACTGGTGGGGGGGTCGGAGGGGAACGTCAGCGTCCGCCTGGGAGGCTCCGTGCTGGCTACGCCCTCGGGCGCGTGCAAGGGATTCCTGAGCCCCGAGGATCTGGTGGTGACGGATCTCGAGGGGAGCCCCCTGGCCGGTCGGTCGAGGCCGTCGAGCGAGCTGCGGATGCACCTGCGGATCTACCGGCTCCGAAGCGATGTGCGGGCCGTGGTCCACGCCCATCCTCCGACCGCGACCGGCTTCGCCATCGCCGGCGAGGCCTTCGACGAATGCGTGGTCCCCGAGGTGATCGCCACGCTCGGCCGGGTCCCGATCGTCCCGTACGCGACCCCGTCCACGGAGGAGCTTCCCGATCGGCTGGCCCCGTTTGTCGCCTCGCACGACGCCCTGCTGCTGGCCAACCACGGCGTCGTCACGTATGCCGGAGGGCTGGCACGGGCGATCGACCTGATGGAGTCGATCGAGCAGGCCGCCCGGTCGCTGTTGACCGCCCGGCTGCTGGGGCGAGTGCAGCGCCTCTCCCGCGAGGAGGTCGACCGGCTGCTGAGCCTGGACGCCTACGGAACCACGGTCCGGAACCCCGGCTGCCTGATCACGGACGCGGAGCCGCTCGGGGAGCGAGCCTACGCAGCCGGCCCGCTCACGGGCGATCGGGACGAGGCGGAGCTCCGGAGGCGGATCGCGGTCATCGTCCGGGAGACCCTGGACGGCGGACGTACGTGACGTCCGGAGTGGCCCGCGTGACCGACTCGACCTCCGAGGTGGATTCGCTCGGGCTGACACCGGGCTGGACCGTGGTGCCGCTGGAGATCGAGATCGACGGCCGCCGGATGCGGGAGGGACACGATCTCTCGCCGGCCGGATTCTATACCCTCTTCCAGCACGCCAACGCCGTGCCGGTGACGATCCCCCCGTCGCCGGAACGGTTCGTGGAGGTTTACGAGGAGCTGCTCGGCAGGCACGACCGGGTGCTGTCGATCCACCTGTCGGGGGAGCTCAGCCGGACGGTCGAGCACGCCCGGCAGGCGGCCGCCCGGATGGCGGCCTCCGAACGGGTGGTCGTGGTCGACAGCCGGTTGGCCGGTCTGCCGCTGGGACTCCTCTGCCTGGAGGCCGAGGCGCGGCTCGGGGAAGGCCGGGATCCGGTCGAGGTGGCGCGGGCCCTTCAGACCATCGCCGCATCGACCCGCGTCTACTTCTCGGTGTACACGCTCGACTTCCTGTATCTCAGCGGGCGGCTCGACCGGCCCGCCGGCGACGGCCCGAGGGGACAGGACGACCGGCCCGTCCTGGCGCTCGAGGACGGCCGCCTGGCGCTGATCGAGCGCGTCGTGGGGGAGACGACACGGGTCGAGCGGATGGTCGAGCACGTGGCCCGGGCGTGGGGGCCGGACGAGTCGCTCGTGGCGGCCTGCGTGTACGCCGGGACCCGCGGGGAGCAGGCCGCCCGGGAGCTCGAGCGGACCCTGGCGGACGTGCATCCGCCGGCGCGCTGGCACCGGGCGCCGCTCGGGCCGGCATTGTCGGCGCATACCGGGTTCGACGTGTGCGGGATCGGCGTCTACCCCGCCCGCCTGTCGGCGGTCGGGCGCTGAGGGCGGGCGATCTCTTCGTTGTGCTCCCTCGGCCGGCCTGCGGCGCACAGGCGCGTGCGCCTCGGCCGTCCTCACTCGCGCGCCTCGACCTCGCCCACCCTGAGCGCCCGACTACTGGGAAAGGTTCGGGGCGTTGTCTCGGCCGAGATCAAGGCGCGCGACGAGGCCCTGCCGAGGCGTAGGGATCACCTACGCCGCAGGCGGGACGAGGAGCGCAACGCAGATCTCGGCCGAGAGAACGACCCGTTAGTGCAAGCGGGAGACGTGGGCGTGGAGCCGGGCCTTGGTCCGCCCCGCCACGTTCCGATGGATCACGCCCTTTCGGGCCAGCCGGTCGAGGAGGCTCTCGGCCGACGTGAGGGCGGCACGGGCGTCCCCGGCGGTGGTCGCCTGTCGGACCTTCTTGATGGCGGTGCGGAGACGCGTGCGGTCGTGGCGGTTGCGGTCGCGCTGCCGCCGGTTCTGGCGGGCGCGCTTCTCGGCGGAGCGGACGTTGGGCACTCGATTCTCTCCATGGATTCGGTCGCAAAAGGGGATTCAGATGTAAACTATGAAATTACCTCCGCAATCGCCGTGCATCAACGCCCGGATTTTGCGTGGGGGAGTCGCCCCGGCTAGCTTCCCACTCCGCCGTTTTCCGATCGCCCCGAATCCCCCAGCTCCGGTAGCGTGGTGGAAGAGCTGCTCGTCGTCCTCCCCGTCCTGCTGTTCTCGGTGGTCGTGCACGAGTGCGCGCACGGGTACACGGCCGAGTGGTGGGGGGATCCGACGGCCCGCATGCTCGGGCGGCTGACGCTGAACCCCGTCCCCCACATCGACCCGATCGGCTCGGTGCTGGTGCCGGGGCTGCTGATCCTGACGGGCGCCAACTTCCTGTTCGGGTGGGCCAAGCCGGTGCCGATCACCCCCGACAATTTCCGGGATCGCCGGCTCGGGGACGTTACGGTCTCGCTGGCTGGGCCGGCGTCGAACGTCGCCCTGGCGCTGGGGTTCGCGGGGCTCCTCTTGGCGGCCCGGCTGCTCGGCTTCGTCCCCGAGGCCCTCGTCCAGCTGTGCACGTACGGGGTGTTCCTGAACTTCATCCTGGCGGTGTTCAACCTCCTGCCCATCCCGCCGCTGGACGGCTCCCACGTGGTGGCGAACCTGCTCCCCCCCCGCGCGGCGTACGCCTACCGCTCGCTGGGCGCCTTGGGCCTGGTGATCGTCATCCTCCTGCTCATGGTGCCGGGGCTGCTCGGCCTTGTCTTCCAGCCCGCCCTCGTGGCCACCCGGCTCGTGCTGGGGGCGGTGGCGGGCCTGTGAGGGTCCTGAGCGGCATCCAGCCGACGGGCGAGCTCCACATCGGCAACTGGCTGGGCGCCGTCCAGAACTGGGTCGGGCTCCAGGATCGCTACGAGTGCTTCTACGCCATCGTCGATTACCACGCCATCACGCTCCCCTACGACCCGGCCGAGATGCCGCGTATGGTCGAGGACATGCTGGTCTCGCTTCTCGCGGCGGGGCTGGATCCCGAGCGGTGTCGGATCTTCCTCCAGTCCGAAGTCCCCGAGCACGCCGAGCTGGCATGGATTCTCACGACGCTCGCCCCGCTGGGGCAGCTCGAGCGGATGACGCAGTTCAAGGACAAGGCGGGCCTGGAGGGAGAGTCGGTCCATGCCGGCCTCCTCATGTACCCCGTCCTCCAGGCGGCCGACATCCTGCTCTACAAGGCGGAGCGCGTCCCGGTGGGGGAGGATCAGGTGCAGCACCTGGAGCTGGCGCGGACCCTCGCCCGGCGCTTCAACAACGCCTTCGGCGAGATCTTCCCCGAGCCCCAGCCGCTGTTGACCGGGACCAGGCGCGTGCTGGGGCTCGACGGCAGGACCAAGATGTCCAAGTCGCGTGGCAACCAGATCGGTGTCCTCGAGGAGCCCGACTCGATCCGGACCCGGATGGCCACCGCGTTCACCGATCCCAAGCGGGTGCGGCGCTCGGACCCGGGCCGGCCGTGGGTGTGCAACGTGTTCACGTGGCACGGCTTCTTCTCGGACCCGGCGATCGTGGAACGAGTGGACCGCGAGTGCCGAGCGGCAGAGATCGGCTGCCATGAGGACAAGCTGCTGCTGGCGGACGCCGTGATCGAAACCTTGCGCCCGATGCGCGAGCGGGCGGCCGAGTTGCGCCGCCACCCGGGGGAGCTGCGGCGGATCCTGGACGAGGGACGGGAGGCGGCGGGCGCCATTGCCGCCGAAACCATGGCCCAGGTGCGGGCCGGAATGGGGCTATGGCAGACGTCGATCCGGGTCCCCACCGCGTGAGGGTCGAGGCCCTCGATTTCGAGGGCCCGCTGGACCTGCTCGTCTATCTCGTTCAGAAGAACGAGGTGGACGTGTACGACATCCCGATCGCCCTGATCACGGCCCAGTTCCTGGAGTACCTCGAGTCGATGCGTCCGGAACGGCTGGAGAGCGCGGGCGACTTCCTGCTGATGGCGGCGACACTGCTTCGCATCAAGGCCCAGATGCTGCTACCGCGTCCCGAGCCCGACGACGACGTCGTCGTGGAGGATCCACGCCGCGAGCTGGTCATGATGATCCTCGAGTACCAGCAGTTTCGCGAGATCGCGGATCAGCTGAAGGACCGCGAAGCGGTGCAGCGCGACGTGTACGGGCGGGCCGATCCGGGCGCCGAGCTGGCCGGGCTGGGAGCCGGCGACGACGTGAAGGATGGAGGGGGTCGGCGGGCCACGTTGGGAGACCTGGTGAGGGCGTTCGCGAGGGTCATGGAGGAGACGGCCCGCGAGCGCGTGCACCGGCTGGAACCGATCGGGGTCACGATCGAAGAGAAGGTCCGGTTCATCCGTGGTCGGCTCCGCCGGGAGGGGCGGACGTCGTTCCGCGAGCTCTTCGTCGCGGGCGAGCCCCGGTCGCACTGGATCGTCACCTTTGTCGCCCTCCTCGAGATGGCGCGCGAGGGCGAGATCCGGCTCCGCCAGGGGGACCGCTTCGGGGAGATCCACGTCTACGCCGGGGAGCTGCGTGACGACGGGTGATTCGATCGATCGGGGGGCCGCGTCGACCCGGGGAATCGTCGAGGCCCTCATCTTCGCCGCCGACGAGCCTCTTTCGGCGCGCCGGATCGCGGGGATCGTGGAGGAGGTGACGCCCGGCGCCGTCGAGGACCTGGTGGCGGAGCTGAATGCCACGTACCTGCGGGAGGGACGCGCGTTCAGGATCGTCTCGGTCGCCGGTGGCTTCCGGATGGTGACACGGCCCGAGCACGCGCTGTGGATCAAGCTCCTCCACCGATCCTCGCGGCCACGCCTCTCACAGGCGGCGCTCGAGACGCTTTCGATCGTCGCCTATCGCCAGCCGGTCACGCGCACGGAGCTGGAGGGGATCAGGGGAGTCAACGTCGACGGCGTCCTGAAGACGCTGGTCGAGCGCGACCTGGTCCGGATCGCCGGTCGCGCCGAGGGCCTGGGACGGCCACTTCTCTATGCCACGACCAACCGCTTCCTCGAATACTTCGGGCTCCCCGACCTGGAGGCTCTTCCGCGCCCCGAGGAGGTCGAGCTCGCGCCGGCCGACGAGACGCCGCAGCCGGATCTCTTCGAGTCCGAAGCCGACGCCGGCGACCGCCAGCCGTGAAGGTCCGGCTGCAACGGTATCTGGCCCAGGCCGGGGTCGCGTCCCG
>DATEDS010000312.1:0-15724 GCA_035281565.1 Gemmatimonadota bacterium | reverse complement strand
CCTAGAACAGGACGCTCACGGAGAAGTTGTTGGTACCGCCGAGGCGGCCCCAGTCGCGGTAGGCGTAGTCGAACGCCGAGCCGAACGACGCGAAGTCGAACTGCAGGCCGGCCCCGAACCCCAGGCCCCGGAACACGTCGTTGTCGCAGCACGGGCCCTCGCCCAGCTCCTCCTCGTCCTGCTGGTAGGTGTACCCGCCACGGGCCGAGACCGTCGTCGCCACGCCGCCGTTGTTGGCCGGCACCAGCGTCTGCGTCCACTCCCCGCCCAACGAGAACGTCGTCTCCTGGTTCCTGGGCGCCGCAAACTCGCCGTTGACGATGAACGTCGACGCCTCGTTCTCCAGCACGTAGTACGCCAGCGCCGTCTTCAACGACGTCGGCGGACGGAAGTCCTCGGTGCGGAACTCGGCCGGTAGGTTGCCCGAGTTCGGGAACGTCGGGAACGCCGGCGGACGCGCCGCAAACTCGAGCCGCGATCCCTCGCTCTTGAAGTTCGTCCCGATGTTCTGCACCACGAACGCCAGACGGATCCCGCGACCCGCGAACGTCGTGTGGTAGTTCGTTCCAAAGTCGAACTGGAACGCGTCCGACGTGATCCCGAAGATGTTCTCGTGCGCCCACTTCACCGACGCACCGGCCGTGAACCGGTCGCTGATGTTGTGCGCGTACGAGCCCTGGGCCACCGTGCTCCAGCTCGAAAACTCCTCCGCCGAGCCGTCCGGCTGCTGCACCGTCGTCACCTGCATGTCGTCCATCGACAACAGCCCAAACGCCGCCCCCACCACGCCGTTACCCCCCAATACCGGGGCCCCCACGCCGGCGTAGTTGTACTGCACGTCCAACGGCAGGTTCACGTTCGTGAAAAACGCCGCCGGCGAGCGCATGAATCCCAGACCCGCCGGGTTCCACCACAACGCCGAGATGTCATCCACCACCGCCGTGAACGACTGACCCATCGCCACCCCTCGTGCTCCCATCGGTATCGTCAGAAACTCCCCGCCCGCGTTGCCGATGAACGAGAAGTCCTCCTCACGGCCCGTCAGTGAGGGTGGCAGATCCTGCGCGACCGCGGGCATCCCCGTCAGGAGCGCGAAGGCCCCCACGAAGCACCCTGCCATCGCGCGTCGTCTGATGTTCTGCATCTTAGAGCCTCCTCAGTTGACGACCGCGAAGCGGCCGAGATGCGTCCGGCCGTCCGGCGTGGTCACGTGGAAGTAGTAGTTCCCGCTCGCCACCAGCAGATCGAACCGCGTCCGGACATCCCACTCCTCGGTCCCCGAGCCGTCCGTATGCTCCAGGACGCGCACCAGGTTCCCGCTGATCGTGTAGATCCGGATCGTCGCCTGCGGCGGCAGGTTCGTGAACAGGATCCGCTGCAGACCGTTGCCGCGCGTGATCTCGTTGGCCGCCACGAACGGGTTCGGAACCACCCGGATCGCCGACAGGTCGGCGTCCGCCAGATCGTTCGTGCCGCCGGAGACCGAGGCCCGGATGGACTGCCCGGGCACCGGAGGTCGCGGCGTCGTCGGTAGCAGGTTCGGCAACCGGACGAGCCAGGTCTCGCCGTCGGCCGGCAGCGAGCTGAACACGACGTCCAGCCAGTGCCCGGCGATGTAGAGCCGGGTCCCCTGCTGGCCGTCCACGTTCACCAGGGCCGCCGTCTCCGCCAGCGCCCCCGGCTGATGGTCCGGGATCGCGGCATAGCTCCCCCGGAAGGGCTCCAGCTTCTCGAACACGTCCGGATCGAAAGGCAGATCCGTCCATACCGGCGCCGACTGCGTGAACGGTGTAAGGAAACCGTAGAAGGTGCAGTCCGCCGGCATCCCGCCACAATAGGGCTCCGGGAAGAGGAACTTCCCGTCCGCCGTGGTCGGCAGCCCCGCAGCCAGCGCCGCCTCCTCCGGAGCGAGACCCGTCGCCTTCGCGAAGCCCCAACCCTCGTCGAACGAGTCGTTGAACGGCACGTTCACCGCGTTCGACACGTCGCGGACCGAGCTGAGGCCGAGCTGCCCGCCCTGGTTGCTCCAGGTGAGCTCGATGTCGGCGTAGCGGTATTGGCCGTAAAGGCCACGCGAGAACAGGAAGTCCGCCACCGACGCCGGCGGCGCGCCGTTCCCACCGGGCGTGGTCAACACGCAGACGCCATTCAAGGAGCATTGACCTCCCCGGTCTCCCACGCTCGAAGAGAAGGTGACGGTGAGGGCCGTACCCAGAGACGGATCGATCGGCGAGAGAATCGGCATGGTGGGGCTGGAGAACGCCGTCGCCCCCGGCGGATCGAAGCCGAACGCGATGAATTGGGTCACCGCCACGCCCACCGCGGGGCCGGTCGGCGTCTCGAGGGTATTCCCCGAGCCGTCCTCGACGTGGAACCATACCTGCCGCGAGCGGCCGTCCCCGCCCCCCACCTCGTCGAAGACGCCCGGGATGCCGAACACGCAGGCGTCCGCACGATCATCGCTCCCACAGCCGTTACCGTGGGCGAAGCCCGGCGAGACGGGCGCCGAGTCGATGACCATCCGTACCTCGAAGTCCGAGGGGATCGCGAGCGGCTGGATGATCTCGACCTGGAGGTCGAAATCGCGGGCCGCCGGGATCGGGCCGGTCAAGGAGCCCTCGGCGTCGATCGGGATGTCGCCCGAGGCCTCGATCACGTTTCCATCCCCGTCCAGGAGTTCGGCGTCGCCCACACCTGCCGCGGCGAACGAGCTCGCGTCGGAGCGTGGGGTCGCCTGCAGAAGCGGGGCCAGGCCGCCTTCGAGGACCAGCGGTGCCGCCGGAGGCACGAGCACCTCGAAGGCCTCCTGAACCGGAAGGTCGACGGGAGATTGGCCCGTATTGACGGCGAACGAGGTCACCGTATAGAAGACCGGGATGCCGTTGATCAGTCCCGGACCGGTCGACGGGCTGGGGAACGACCCGCCGCGATCCACGATCGCGAAGGACAGCCCCGAGTTGGACCCGATCGCGAGCTCCTGCTGTGAGGTGCAGACGACTCCCTCGAACTCGCCGTCGTCCTGATCGAACACGGCCGTCGCCGAGATGCAGAAGTTGCCGCTCGCGACCGCGTCCACCAGGTCGAACTGGGCGATCAGCTCGGCGTCGCCCAGAAGCCCGGTCCGAGAGCGATAAACGTTGAACCCCTGGAAGTCCTGGATCGTGAAATCGGCTTCGAACGCCGGGTTCGTGACGGTCCGTCCCGAGAGCCCGGCCTCGGCCGCGGTCACGAATCCCGTGGTGCCGCCCTCGTCACGGTCCGGCACGAAGATCACCTGATCGGGGTCAAGGGTGATCGGCTCACCGTTCTCGTCGAGAACGGGAGGCGCCAGTGGGTCCACCGAGCCGTCGGAAAGACGTGCAAATGGATCACGGGCCACTTTCGCGAACGGGTTTACCGTCTCCACCGGGCCGGCGTTCCAGACGATCGTCACCTGGTTGTTGCCCGGTATCAGCTCGATGTCCGGCTTGGGCGGCGCCGTCGGCACGACGAAGCCTGCGTCGAACACCGCCTGGGCCGTCTGCTGGACGATCTTGAAGCCCTCCAGCGCCGCGCTGCTGTTGGCATCCGGATCGATCACGCCCGTACGCAAGTCCTTGTACGGCTCAGCCAGGAGCTGGGCCGGGGGCGAACCCGAGACGTTGGCAAAGAAGTACGCCGCGTAGATCTCGACGAAGCCGCCCTGTGGAAGGGTGAACGGACCAGAGGACGCCATCCCCCGGACGTCCTGGGGGCTGACCGAGAGAACCGCTTCGGTCGGGTCTCCCGTCATGAGCTGATACCACTCCTCCTTGGTGTTCGGATCCGGCCGTGGCGCGCCGTTGGTGAACACCGTGAACTCCCGGAGGCCCACCTCCTCGTTCGTATTCGGGTCGACCGGGGTCTTCAAATAGGTGATCCCGCCGAAGCCGGGCGTTCCCTGGAACTGCGGCTCGGTGAAGTCCGAGTCCCAGAAGACCATCGTCTGGACTTCAGGCAGGAAGGCGATCTGATCGTCCCCCGAGTCCCCGATGTCCGGATCGATGGCGATCGCCACGATCGTGTTCTCGAGGTCGTACGGTCCCGGCGGCTGGGCCGGGGCGTTCGCGGCGTTGATGAACTCCGTCCGGTTGAAGACCCGGAACGCCACGAACACGAAATCCTGCACCGACGGCACCCCGAAGGCGAACATCGTTTCCACGATGTCGACTCCGACACGCGTCCCCTCGCATACACCGCACGGGGGACCCGTGAGGTCGCTCACGCCGATGCAGACGGTTTCGTCCGCGAACCCCGGGAACGGCTCGCCCTGGAAGGGCGCCAGGGACGGGAACTGAGTCGTACGGAAGGCATCGACCGTGCAGACTTCGGGGAAGCTGCCCAGGTCCGCCGGATCCGTCGATGTCCAGTACACGTCGAGTCCGGGAATTCCGACGGTGCCTGCACTTTCCGGGAACTGGCTGAAGGGCCCGCCGATGGCCACCACGGTGTCCCCGGTGGCCGGCAGCGTGGCTCCGACGTTGGGGCCGGAGCTGAAGATGTACTGGTTGGTGGTCGCGATCCAGAAACCCCCGCCGGCCACCGATCCGCGCGTCGCGCCGATCTGGCCGTTGCTCGTCAGGAGCAGGATCACGCGATTCCGTCGAAGCTCGAACTGATTGGGCACGGTCGAAGGCGTCAGCGTTCGACCCTGCCGATCCTTGGGGGGTTCGGGCGGCTCGCTCGAGGCCGTCGCGGCGATCCCCAAGAGCAGTGCCAGGGTCGCGAGAACCGTCCATGGACCGCGACGGCTCCTGTTCATGGGCTTACATCCGAATGACATGGCACCTCCCGCAAAGCGGATTCGTGCGGGTGGCTCCCGGCCCCCAAAGGGGACCGGGAGCTCCCGTCCTGCTGGCTCTAGAACCGGAGTTCAGCGCCGAACCGGAGCTGACGAGGCTCACCGTAGTTGTACGGAGAATCCCCGAAGACGGCGCCCTGGAAGTTGCCGGCCTGCCCCGAGGCGATATTCGCCTGGCGCAAGCTCTCCCGGCCTTCTTCCAGCGTGATCGTTCCGTCACCATTCAGATCCTGGCGACTGAACTCGTCACGCCATTCCTCGATGATTTCCGTCTGCACATCGAACGGATAATCACCGTCGGAGGCGTCGGTCAGGAAGTTGTCGGCGATCCTCGGATCCAGTGACCGCTCGTCCTCGAAGCCCGTGCGGTCGGGTCGTCCCGTGGTCTCGTTCACGCGCACGATGTTTTCGACATCGAGGAAGTTGATGACGCTGGCGAAGAGCTCGACATCGAGACCCCCGGCCAGGTCGAACCCCTTCGTGAACCGGACGTCGCCCTGATGGAACCAGGGCATCCGGCTGGAGTTGAGCTTCTCCAGGGGCGCCCCCTGGCCCTCGGTGGTCACCCGTGTGAAGGGCTCACCCGAGTGGGCGCTGTAGACCAGGTACGCGCCGAAGTCGCCGAGGATCGTGCCCCATGCGGTTCCCTGCTTGAAGTCGGCCGGGAATCGCAGGTTGAACTGGTAGTTGAGCGAGTGCAGGCGGTCGAAGTCCTCGGCCAGGATCTCCGAGGGCGGCTGCAAGAGCTGCCCCGGGAAGAGTGGGTCGAAGAGGCGGCCGAACCCGGACCCGGTCGCGAAGTCCAGCGGCGAGGAGGTCGTCCCCCGGGCCCACTGGAGCGACCACGCCAGGTCGGTCGAGAAGTAGTTCGAGTAACGCTTCGAAAGCGTGATGTCGGCGCCCTTCACGTTCCCGTTGTCCCCGTTGACGAAGATTCGCCGCTCGGAGACCGAGGGGTCGATCGCCCCACCCTGGAAGACGTCCAGCCGAATCGCGCCGCGCCGGTCGCGATTGTAGCCAACGACGTCGAGGACCAGGTTCTCGCTGATCAGGTGCGTGATGCCAGCCTCGAACGCGGTCGTCTCGACGTAGTCCAGGTTCGGATTGCCGTACTGGATGTTGTTATTGCCCAGGTTGGCGTCGATGTCCGTCCGGAAGCTCTGGTAGTAGTGCTGGAACTCAGGCAGCTGATGGAACTTCCCGTAGGAGAGCCGCACCTGGGTGGCGTCCGTGATCGGATGGGCCACGCCGATCCGCGGCGACAGCTCGTTACGAGTCTGGCCTTCCAGGATCTCCGCGTCCTCCCGACAGATGTCCGGGAACGCCGAAATCGAGCACGGGACGAGCCCGGGGAGCAGCGGGAAGTCCTGGTTGGGATTGAAGTGATCCCACCGTAGCCCCAGGTCGATGACCAGGTCGCCGTAGTCCAGACGGTCCTGGACGTAGGCGGCACCCACTTCCGGATCGACATCGTAGAAGTCGGCGAACTGCCCGTTGCTGAACTGGCCGCCCCGTTTCTGCAGGTTCACCCAGTTCCATTCCACCCCGAGCTTGGCGCGGTGGACCCGGTTGAGCTGGCTGTCCAGATCGACCCGGATCCCATAACGGCGCTCGTTCTGAGCGGCCAGGACGTCGGCCAGGCCGTCGGTGATGAAGACGTCGGTGTGTCCGAAAACCGCGTCCGGGTTCGTGCTCGTCGCTTGCGGGATGCTGGGGAAATCACCGGGATCGGCATCCTCGAAGAAGAAGTCGACGTCGTTGAAGCGATAGTTCAGGAAATCGTCAGCAAACGTGTCTTCCGTGGCGCTGCAGGCAGCGCCGCACTCCTCCGATAGCTCGGAGGCCACGATTTCCGCCATCTCCGACGACAGCGGCGTGCCCGAGAACGATTTTTGCTGGTGATAATTGCCGCGGACCTGGAGGTTGAGGTTCCGCTCCTCCGTCTGGAAGATCTGCTGGTCATATCCCAGGATGAAGTCGTGGGACTTGTCGCGCAGGGCTGTCCACGAGAGGTACTGGCGAACGCCGCGCGAGAGCTGGAAGGTCTCCAGCTGATCGCGCCCAAAGAGATAGGTCCCGCTCAGCCTGGAAGTCGGCGTGAGGAATGACGTCAGCTTCGCCTGGGCCCGTGTCTGATCCCCACGGTTGCCGGGCAGGATGTTCTCCGTCGAGCCCTCGGAGTTGAACGTTCCGAGCGCAGGGTTGAACCCGGCCGACCGAGGGAAGAAGTCGGCCGCCCCGGAAGCATCCAGAGAGCCGAAGAATGTGAGCTTTTCCGGGACGATCGGTCCGCCGATCGAAGCCTGCAGCGCGTTGTAGCCGCAGCACTTCTCCTCCTCCAACCCCCTGGTGCTGAAGTTCGCGCTGGCCAGCTCGTCAGCGGTGTAACCGTCCGTTCCCCACTGCCCGTCGGTCGTGTATCGGAGGTTGCCGTGATACTCCCGGCCGCCTTCGCGCGTCACGATGTTGACCACCCCCGACTGCGCGTGACCGAACTCGGCATTGAAGCCGCCGGTGATAACGTCGACTTCCTCGGCGGCGAACCGGCCGACCAACCCACCCCCCACGGTCCCAATGGCGCCCGTCCCCGGGGCCGTGCCGACTTGCAGGACGGCCGACGCTCCGGAGTTCTGCTGGGTGCTGAAGTTGGTGACGAGAGCGCCATCGACGTACGTCGCCGACTCGGTTGCACGCCCGCCGCGGATCACGAAACCACCTCGCTCGTTGTCCGTGTAGATCCCGGCGCCGAGATCAACGACGTCCGTGAGATCGTCGGCCGGCAGGCCGCGGACGTCCTCGGCCGTGAAGCGGCTCTTCGAGATCGTGTTGTCGCGGGCGACGAGCGGCTCGCGCTCGATCACCGCTACGATCCCCTCGGCCTGGACGACCTCGCTGGAGAGCGCGAAGTCGACGGTCATCGTTTGGCCCGCCAGGACGCGCTCCTCCTGAGTCAGCGTCTGGTAGCCCAGGTACTGCGCGGTGATGCGCTCGATGCCGACGGGGACGTTGTTGATGAAGTAGTAGCCGTCCTCGTTGGTGACGTTGCCCAGATTGGTGCCTTCGACGACGACCTGGGCTCCGACCAGAGGCTGGCCTGTCCCGTCGTCGGTGACCGTTCCGATGACTTTTCCGGTGGTCTGCCCGGAGACCTCTCCGGTTGCCGCCGCGAACGCGACGACCCCGACGGCCAGGCACACGAAGTGGATGATCGGTCTGCGAACTTGACTTCGACTCATACAGAACTCCTTCGGCGTAACGCTCGCCTCCGTGTTTCGGTTGACGACTCCGGCGAACCATCCGTCGCGGGTGCTCTTCACCCCACGACGGTCTTCGCCGCTAGCAGTCTCCCCGACCCGGGACCCATTCTGCCAATCCCACGCAGCGAACGAGCCTCCTGGTGCAGTGAACGGTCTGAAGTCGGAAGGAGGCGGCGATTCGCTCAAGGCCATGTCGCGGCGGGCTGGCCAGACCGTGGGGCCGCACGTGGCGGTCGGCGGGTCCTGGGAGGGGGCAGGTATTGACAGCGGGCGGTCTTGTGCTAGAATAGCAGCATAATGCTATGTTTCTAGCATCATGCCACCGGCCGGCTTCGGCGGCGACCAATCCGCCACGGATGGTCGAACCGCCGCTTTGAACGGATTAATCGGCTCTGTCGTCGGCGACGTTTAGAGATCACCAGCCGGGGCCGCGCCAGCCGGCCCCCGTGTTGTTTCGCTTGCGGTGAAACCACGTCCAGCCAGAGGACGTTAGCCACGATGCGTTCCAACCCTGACGCTCCAGGGGACGTCCAAACAGACGAGGTCATGATCACGGTTCTGATCATCGACGGCGAACCTCTCGTACGCGATCACCTCGCACGAATGCTCGAAGTGCGGCCCGGCTTCCGGGTCGTGGGAAAGCTGCGCTCCGCTTCCGAGGCAGTGCGGGCGCTGCGTGACCTGCGGCCCGACATCGTGATCCTGGACCTGGACCTTCCCGATGCCGGCGACCTCGATCCATGGGCTCTACGAGAGCGCGATCCCGCCACCGTCCTCATCCTCACGACAGTCCACGAGCATCCGAGCCCGAGGCCGGTTCACCTCCACGCGTTCGACAGCCTGCTGAAGCCCTTCGACAGCCAGCGCTTTGATCGCGTCCTGGCGCGTTCGGCGGCCTATCTCGGCAAAGGCGACCGGTTGAAGGGACAACACCTGCGCCTGCTCGCCGCCTACCCGCAGGACGACGAGAGAGAAGTCGTGTACGCGGACCGCCTGCTGGTCCGCGACGGCGAGCGGATCCGATTCGTCAAGGTGGAGGACATCGATCGGATCGAGGCGGGCGGAGGATGCGCGCGGGTCCACTCGGGAGGTCGAATCCATCTTCTCGCCGAGAGCATCGATGATCTGGCGAGCCGACTCGATCCCCGGCAATTCCTGAGCGTCCGTCGATCCCTGCTGATCAACCTGGACCGCATCGAGCCCCTGGGGGCGGTGCGCTGAACGACGGGGTCGGCCGTCGCGGGGCGGTCCCATGACCCCGCCGATCGCCGCACCCCATCGACCGTTCGCAGCATGAAACGCGCGTCCGGCTGCGTCACGATGGAGCCCCGCCGGGACCGCGCCCAACGTTCGGGCTCGGGGTTCCGTCCTGCACCACCCTCGAGGGGGACAACTGAGCTCGATCGCGCCTTCGTGGAGGAGTCGCCGATTCTGGCTCGTCCTGCTGGCCGCCTGGTCGGTTCCGGCCGCCATCGGAACGGTCGTCTTCTACGTCCGCCAGCTCGAGGAGGGCTCGCCCTCGTCGTGGGCGGACATCGTTCTCTTCATCGCGCCTTTCTGGTACCTGTGGGCGCTCCTGACGCCGCTGGTGCTGGAGCTGGGCTCTCGCTGGCCGCTCGACGAGGCAGGTGCCTGGAGAAGCGCCCTCGGCCACGTCCTCGTCGCCTTCGCGACCGGAGCCGCGCATCTCTTCGCGGCGCTCCTCATCATGCGATCGGTCGCCCCGGAGCCCTCACCGCGCTCACTACTGGAGGCATACCGGTTCTTCATCGGCGCCTATCTGGAGTTCGAGTTCCTGCTCTACTTCGCCATTCTGGGCGCGGGCTACCTCGTTCACTACTACACACGCTATCGAACCCACGCGTTACGGACGGCGCAACTCGAAGCCCAGCTCGCGCAGGCGCACCTCGACGCACTCCGCGTTCAGCTCCAGCCTCACTTCCTGTTCAACACACTGCACGCGATCTCGGCGCTCATGGACGACGACCTGGAGCAGGCGCGACGGATGCTCGTTCGGCTCGGTGATCTCCTGCGGATGACCCTCGAGACACAGGGGATGCACGAAGTCACCCTTCAGCAGGAACTCGAGTGCACCGAGCTGTACCTGGACATCGAACGCGTGCGTTTCCCCGAGCAGCTCGAAGTGGACCTGCTCGTCGATCCCGATGCGCTCGAGGCTCTTGTGCCGAGCCTGATTCTCCAGCCGCTGGTCGAGAACTCGATCCGCTACGGCGTCGCGCCGCTGGAGGACGGGGGCAGGGTCACGGTGAGCGCCCGCCGGGAGGACGACTGTCTCGTCCTGAAGGTCATGGACAACGGTGTCGGTCGGCCGTCCGGTGAGAGGAGGGAGGGTCGGACGGGAGTGGGCATCGCGAACGTCCGGGCCCGGCTGGCAGAGCTCTACGGGCGAGCCCAGGAGTTTCGCGTCTTCTACCCCGAGAGCGGGGGCTTCGGCGTCCAGATCACCCTTCCCTTCCGCGTCTCCTCCGCGAACCCTCCACGCGTACCCGCGACTCTCTGACGACCATGATCATGCGACCGATCCGGACCGTCATCATCGACGACGAACCGCTGGCCCGCCACCGGATCGCCCGGCTCCTCGAGGATCGCGAAGGCTATGAGGTCGTCGGGCAGTTCGGACGCGCCCGGGACGCGCTCCTGGGAATTCGTGAGCTCGACCCCGATCTCGTGTTCCTCGATATCCGGATGCCCGAGATGGACGGTTTCGAGCTGCTCCAGGCCCTCGACCGTCAGGCCCCGCCGGTCGTCATCTTCGTGACCGCGTATGCCGAGCACGCCTTGAAGGCGTTCGAATTCAGCGGCCTGGACTACCTGCTCAAGCCGTTCGACAACGAGCGTTTCGAGCGGACGCTGTCGCGCGCCTCCGCAGTCATCCGCAGCGAGGACGCGATGGGACTCCGCGGAGAGCTCCTTCGGCTGGTCAAGGAGCACTGGATGGTGGATCGGGAGACGCCCGATCAGACCCCTCCAAACGCGCCGACCCGGCGTCTGGACCGGATCGTGATCCGGGAAGGTGACCGCATCTTCTTCCAGCGGGTCGATGACATCGACTACATCGAGGCCGCCAATTACAAGGTCCGGATCCACGTCGGCGGCGAGGTGCACGAGGTGCGGGAGACCCTCGCCAACCTGGAAGAGCGGCTCGACCCCCAGCGGTTCACCCGCATCCACCGCGGGGTGATCGTCAACATCGACCGGATCCGGGAGCTCCAGCCGTACTTCAACGGCGCCTACGTGGTGATCCTGGAGGACGGGACCGAGCTCAAGCTCTCCCGCCGGCGGCGGGATGCGCTGGAAGACCTGCTGGGGAGATCGATCTAGATCCGCAGCCTTTCGAGCGCGGCGGCGAACCGCTTCGGAACCTCCTGTACGGCACCCGCGGGGACGTCGAGGTGGGTGACGGCTCGGACCGACCGGGGCCCCACCGCAAGCACCCGCACTCCCTCGGCTTCGAGCGCCTCTGCCAGGCTGGCGGCGCTTCCCGGCCCGCCGAGCCGGATCATCACGATGTTGGTCTGGACGCCCTCGAGGTCCACCTCCAGACCGTCGATCTCCTGGACCCCTTCGGCGATCCCGCGTGCGACGGCGTGGTCGTCGGCGAGCCGCTCGACGTTGCGTTCGAGGGCGTAGATCCCGGCGGCGGCCAGGATCCCCGCCTGGCGCATGCCGCCCCCGAACCGCTTCCGGACCCAGCGCGCCCGGTCGATCGTCTCCCGCTCTCCGACCAGACACGTCCCGACCGGCGCCCCCAGCCCCTTCGACAGGCAGAGGGAGACCGTGTCCGCGCAGGCCGCGTACCGCTCGACCGGGACCCCGCTCGCCACCGCGGCGTTGAAGAGACGGGCCCCGTCAAGATGTACGCCGAGTCCCCTCTCCCGCGCCCAGCGGGAGACCTCCTCCATCCGCTCGATCGGGTAGATCCGTCCGCCGTGGCCGTTGTGGGTGTTCTCGAGACAGAGAAGCCGGGTCTGGGCGCAGTGGGCGTCCAGCGGCCGGATCCGGGCGTCCAGGTCGTCGAGGTCGAACACGCCGGTCCGGGTCTCCACCGGGTGGACCTGCACACCCGACAGGACAGCCGGGCCGCCCGACTCGAAGTTGTAGATGTGGGCCCGGCTCTCGACCAGGATCTCGGTGCCCGGCGGAGCGAGGACGTTGACCGCTGTCTCGTTGGACTGGGTGCCGCTCGGGAAGAAGAGCCCTGCCTCTTTGCCCGTCCGCTCGGCGATCAGTGCCTCCAGGCGCTGGACGGTCGGATCGTCACCCAGGACGTCGTCCCCGAGCGGGGCGTCCATCATGGCCCGCTTCATTAGGGCGGAGGGCCGCGTGACGGTGTCGCTCCGGAGGTCGAAGACCGTGTCGGGCACGACCCTAGGCGTGCCGCCTCCCGCTGGCACCCGGCGCAGGGCTCCCGATCGCCTGTCCGCTCTCGGCGTCGAAGAAATGCAGGCGGCCCGTGTCGAAGCGCAGGCGGAGAGGTGTCCCGGGCTCGGGGAGGTCCTGGGGGGGTACCCGGACCACGACGTCGTGATCGCCGGCCCGGGCATGGATGAAGACCTCGTTCCCCATCGGCTCGACGACGTCGAGCGTGAACTCGATCACGCCCGGGCTCTCCTTCTCCTCGCGCCCGACGATCTCGACGTGCTCGGGACGGAATCCGAGGATCACCCTTCGCCCGCCGTAGGCGCCCAGGCCTGGACGACCGTCGAGATCGAGCTCGAACGCGCTTCCCCCGGCCCGGAACCTGAGGTCTCCTCGCGCCTCGACCTCGCCGGACACGAAATTCATGGCCGGGCTCCCGATGAAGCCGGCCACGAACCGGTTGACGGGACGCTCGTAGAGCTCCAGCGGCGCGGCGACCTGCTGGATCCGACCCCCGTCCAGAACCACGATCCGCTCTCCCAAGGTCATCGCCTCGACCTGGTCGTGCGTGACGTAGATCATGGTCGCGCCCAGGCGGCGGTGGAGGCGCGCGATCTCGGTCCGCATCTGGACCCGAAGCTTGGCGTCCAGGTTCGAGAGCGGCTCGTCGAACAGGAACACCTTAGGATGGCGTACGAGGGCCCGGCCGAGGGCGACCCGCTGTCTCTGGCCCCCCGAGAGCTGCCGGGGTTTCCTGTCGAGAATGGGTTCGAGGCCCAGAATCCCCGCCGCCTCACCGACCCGCTCCTCGATCTCCATCTTCGTCATCTTGCGGAGCTTCAGGCCAAAGGCAAGATTGTCGTGAACCGACATATGCGGGTACAGCGCATAGTTCTGGAACACCATCGCGATGTCCCGCTGCTTGGGTGGAACGTCGTTGACGAGCCGGTCGTCGATGTAGAGACGCCCCGCCGAGACCGGCTCCAGCCCCGCGATCATCCGCAGGATCGTGCTCTTGCCGCAGCCCGAAGGGCCGACCATTACGAGAAGCTCCCCGTCGGCGATCTCCAGGTCGGCGCCGTGGACGGCGACGAACTCCGCGCCGTTCCGGAAGACCTTCCGAATCCCTTCGAGCCTGACGCCGGCCATCTAGCTGATACGTCCTCCTGACGCGATGAGCGATTCCACCCGGTTTCCCGACGGCTTCCTGTGGGGCGCAGCGACCTCGGCCTACCAGATCGAGGGATCGCCCCTGGCCGACTGCGCCGGAGCCTCGATCTGGCATCGGTTCTCGCACACACCCGGACTGGTCGCCAACGGTGACACCGGCGACGTGGCCTGCGATCACTACCGGCGCTGGCGGGACGACGTGGCCCTCATGCGCGAGCTGGGCCTGAACGCCTACCGCTTCTCGATCGCCTGGAGTCGCATCTTACCGGAGGGTACCGGGCGGGTCAATTCGGCGGGGTTGGACTTCTACTCGCGGCTCGTGGATGCGTTGCTCGAGGCAGGCATCCGGCCGTGCGCGACCCTGTACCACTGGGATCTGCCAGCGGCCCTGGACGACCGGGGGGGGTGGCTGAACCCGGACGTCGCCGGCTGGTTCGCGGACTATGCGGCGGGGGTCTTCCGCGCCTTGGACGACCGCGTGGACCTGTGGACTACGCTCAACGAACCGTGGGTCGTGGTGGACGGCGGCTACCTGCACGGCAAGCTGGCGCCCGGCCACCGGAGCCTCTACGAGGCCCCCCTGGCCGCCCATCATCTCCTGCTCGCCCACGCGGCCGGAGTCGAGGCCTACCGGGCCGAAGGGCGGAACGCGATCGGGATCGTGGTCAATCTGGAGCCCAAGCACGCGGCCACCGATAGCGAAGCCGACCGCGCGGCGCGGGAGCGCGCGGACGCCTACGTGAACCACTGGTTCCTGGACCCGGTCCTCCTGGGCCGCTATCCGGACGCGCTGCCGGCGCTCTTCGGCGCCGCCTGGCCGGATTTCCCGGGCGATGACCTGGAGCGGATCCGCCAGCCGCTGGATTTCGTCGGCATCAACTACTACACGCGCAGCCTGGTTTGTGACGCGCCCTCCGCCACACCGCCCCGAGCCGGACGCGTGGTCGTCGCGGGAAGGACGCATACCGTGCTCGGCTGGGAGGTCTATCCGGAGGGGCTCACGGAGACGCTGGTCGCCGTCCGGGACCGCTACGGCAACCTCCCCATCTACGTCACCGAGAACGGCGCCGCCTTCTACGACCCCCCGGTGGCCGACGGCGGGAGCCTCTCCGACCCTTTGCGCCTCGCCTATCACAGACACCACCTGCGGGCGGTCCGGCGGGCGATCGAAGCGGGAGTCGACCTGCGGGGCTACTTCGCCTGGTCGCTCCTCGACAACTTCGAGTGGGCCCACGGGCTCGCCGTGCGCTTCGGTCTGGTTCACGTGGATTACGCCACGCAGAAGCGGACGCCCAAGGAGAGCGCGCGGTTCTACTCTGACGTGATCCGGACCAACGGCGAGGTACTGGGATAGCACGGTCGAGGCCATGCGAAGGCGTGATTTCCTGAAGGCCGCGGTCGCGGCGCCGCTCCTGCCGCTCGCCTGCTCGCGGCGATCCACGCGGTCGACCGGCGAGGCGCCCGACGGTGCGGCGCCTCCCGCCGCCGGCGAAGCCGCGACACCACGCTGGGTCCGACCCGGTGAGCCCGGCTGGCCGCCGGACGGTGCCTGGGAGGCGCTCAACCGGCAGGTCCACGGCCGGCTCATCCGGGTCGAGAACCCCCTCGATTCCTGCCGCGCGGATCCCCCCGGCGAGACGTGCGCTGACCTGTTCCGAAACCTCAAAAATCCCTATTTCATCGGCGACCATCCGGCGCTGACGCAGACCTCGGGCTACCTCGACGGGTGGGCGTCCAGCCCGAGCGAGTACGCGGTCGCCGCCGAGGAGACCTCGGACGTCGTCGCGGCCGTGAACTTCGCGCGGGAGCATCGCGTTCGGCTGGTCGTGAAGGGCGGCGGGCACAGCTACCTGGGCACGTCGAACGCGCCCGACTCGCTCCTCGTCTGGACGCGCCGGATGAACGACATCCGACTCCACGACGCGTTCGTGCCGCAGGGCTGCGACGTGGCGCCGCGGCCCGCCGTGACGGTCGGCGCGGGCGCGATCTGGATGCACGTGTACCAGGCGGTGACGGTCGAGGGTGGCCGCTACGTCCAGGGAGGCGGCTGCGGGACGGTCGGCGTGGCGGGCCTCGTCCAGAGCGGCGGGTTCGGGAG
>DATEDS010000311.1:0-4622 GCA_035281565.1 Gemmatimonadota bacterium | reverse complement strand
AAGCGCGGGATCGGCCCCGTCACCCTTCAGACGCTGGAGGCGGTCGCCGACGAGCGCGGGGTCTCGCTGGCCGCCGCGCTGGTCGACCCGGCCGTGCGGCTGCAGGTCAACGCGCCGACGGTGGCCGGCCTGCTGGAGGTCGCCGGACTGCTGGCCGAGTTCGCGCCGCGCGCCGCCGAGGAGCCGGCCGCGGGCTGGATCGCCGAGTACCTCGAGAAGGCGGGGCTCTTCGCCCACTACCGGGCGCTCAAGGACCCGCGGCGGGAGGATCGGCTCGAGAATCTCCACGAGCTGGTCGCGGGCGTGCAGACCTTCAGCCTCGAGCGCGGCACGGGCGAGGGCGACCTGGCCGCTTTCCTCGAGGAGGTGAGTCTGCTGACCGACATCGACCAGGCCGACCTGAGGGGCGGCGTCCTGACCCTCATGACCCTGCACAACGCGAAGGGGCTCGAGTTCCCGGTCGTCTTCCTGGCCGGCTGCGAGGACGGCCTCTTCCCGCTGGCCCGCGCGCTCGACTCGCCGCGCGAGTTCGAGGAGGAGCGGCGGCTCTTTTACGTGGGGCTCACCCGGGCGCGGGACCGGGTCTACCTGTCGTACGCCCACGACCGGTTTCGCTGGGGTCAGTCGTCGGCCGGGGGGCCGTCCCCGTTCCTGGGGGAGCTGCCGGACGAGCTGGTCGACTGGGAGGAGGAGCCCCTGTCGGGCTGGGGGACGTGGGGCGGGCGGGGGCGCTCGCGCGACCGGGCCGGGGGCGCGCCCGCTTGGGATACGATCGCGGTCGACGATCCGCCGGGCGGTACGGTCGAGCCCGAGGAGATCTCGGACGTCGCCCCCGACTACCGGCCCGGGGAGCGGGTCCGCCATCGGGAGTTCGGAGGCGGTCGGATCGTTTCGGTCAGCGGCGGAGGGCGCGACCTCAAGGTGACGGTTCGGTTCGACCGGGCCGGGGAGAGACGGCTGGTGGCGCGCTTCGCGCGGCTGGAAAAGGAGTGGTGAGACGAGCCGCGATGACGACGTGGCGAACGCCGAGCGCGATCGATGTTTCCGAGCTCGAGGAAGGGACCTGACGGGGTGCGATCGGCAACCGGATACCGCAAACCGCCATCGCCGGTCCCGACGGCCGGGTGCCACGCCGCGCAAAGCTTGAAAGGGCCTGAAGATTGCATCATAATAGGGGCGTCGCGAACCCATCCAACCTGCCAGGTGGTCATCCGGGAATGCCCTCCATGAAAGCGATTTGCGCACTACTGATCACATTCGCGATCGCGGTGGGGGGGCCCCGGGCCGCCCGGGCCCAGACCGGGACGACCCACTCCTCCAGGCCGGCCTTCGAGACGGGGCGGGTCGAGGGCTCGGTCTACGACAGCGAATCCCGGGAGGCGCTGATCGGAGGGATGGTCCTGATCGAGGGCACCAATCTCGGCAACGTGACCGGGAACGATGGCTCCTATTTCGTCGATCACGTACCGGCCGGCACCTACACGATCAGCGCCGAGTACCTCGGGTACGGCACGATTCGCCGCACCCTGGACGTGTCGCCCGGCCAGACGGTCACCCTCGACTTCGCGCTCCCGAGCGAGGTCGTCCTGGCGAACGCGATCACCGCGGTGATCGAGAAGGAACCGATCCCGGTCGCCGAGCCGGTCAAGGAGTATTCGGTGACTTCGGAGGTCCAGGTCAACGTCCCGGACGCCCTCCCCGAGGAGTCGTGTCGGGCCATGGTCACCGTCCACGGCTCCTACATCGTGAACGGCCAGTGGCAGCTCGCCGCGTCGGTCGGACGCCTCGTGTGCGGCAACCAGGAGGTCGTCTGCCAGCCGATCGTGGTGTACAAGGATCCCGAGCTGAACCAGGCCCAGATGCGTAACGGCCAGGCGGCTGCCGAGGCCGCCGAGCCCGCGCCCACGGGCGACCCCGGAACCGCCGCACTCCGCTAGCCGGAAGATCTGCGCCCGGGCCGACCGGCGCGGGCTCCTTGCCATCCCTATCTTCAGCCGTCCATGTCGATCGGTGCCGACGACGTCCGTCACATCGCGCGGCTGGCGCGCCTCGATCTGTCGGAGGAGGAAGTCCAGCGGTTCCGCCGGGAGCTGTCGGCGATCCTGGAGTACGTGAACCGGCTCGAGGAGCTGGAGCCGGGCCGGGCCGCCCAGCCCGAGCCTCCCGATCAGCCGCTCAGGGAGGACCGCGTGGTCGGCTGGCCCGACCCGTCGTGGTTCCTGGATCAGGCCCCGTCGCGGGACGGCTTCTTCCTCGTGCCGCGCGTGGTCGAGTGACGACCGCCGGAAGGAGCCCGACCGCCGCCGCGATCGCGGGCAAGGTGGGTGCCGGCGAGACCACCGCGCGCCGGTCCGTCGAAGAGGCGCTCGAGCGGGCGTCCGCCGAACGGCTGAACGCCTTCCTCTCGCTGCGCGGGGAGCGGGCGCTCGAGGAGGCCGAGCTCGTGGACCGCCGGGTGGCGGCCGGGGAGCGGCCGCCGCTGGCGGGCGTGCCGGTCGCGGTCAAGGACAACATCGCGGTCGCGGGCGACGTCACGACCTGCGGGTCCCGCCTTCTCGAGCCCTACGTCTCCCCGTTCGACGCCACCGCCATCGCACGGCTCCGCGACGCCGGCGCGGTCGTCATCGGCAAGACCAATCTGGACGAGTTCGCGATGGGCTCCTCGACCGAGAACTCCGCCTTCGCGCCGACCCTGAACCCGCACGATCCGGCACGTGTGGCGGGCGGGTCCTCGGGCGGGTCGGCCGCGGCGGTGGCCGCCGGCCTGGTGCCCGTCGGGCTGGGTAGCGAGACCGGCGGATCGGTCCGCCAGCCGGCCGCCTTCTGCGGCGCGGTCGGCGTCAAGCCGACCTACGGCCGGGTGTCGCGGTACGGGCTGGTGGCGTTCGGCTCCTCGCTCGACCAGATCGGCACGGTGGCGACGACGGTCGAGGACGCGGCCCGGCTCCTCGAGACGATCGCCGGATCGGACCCCCGCGACCCCACGACCCTGCCGGGTGGGCCCGCCGGCCTGGCCGACGGGCTCGACGAGGCCGATCCGGCCGCCCGGATCGGCTGGCCCGGCGAGTTCTTCGGAGAGGGCCTCGACCCCGACATCCGCGCCGCCTGCGAGCGCGCCCGCGACCGGCTGGCGGCGGCGGGGGCGGAGATCGTCGAGCTCTCGCTCCCGCACGCCCCGTACGGGATCGCGGTCTACTACGTGGTCGCGATCGCCGAGGCGTCGTCGAACCTGGCCCGCTATGACGGCGTCCGGTACGGATACCGGGCCGCCGGGGCCGACGACCTGCACGGCATGTACCAGCGGACGCGGGCGGCGTTCGGCGCCGAGGTGAAGCGGCGCATCATGCTCGGCACGTACGTCCTGTCGGCCGGCTACTACGAGGCCTTCTACGGCAAGGGCACGGTCGTCCGCGGCCGGATCCGGGCCGACTACGAGACGGCGTGGGAGCGTGTGGACGCGATCCTGACCCCGACCACGCCCACGCCCGCTTTCCCGGTCGGCGAGAAGGCCGAGGACCCGCTCGCCATGTACCTGAACGACGTCTACACGGTGAGCGCCAACCTGGCCGGGATCCCGGCCGTGACCGTCCCCTTCGGCCGGGTCCGCCCGACGCCGGCGAGGCCGGCGTTGCCGATCGGGGTCCAGCTCATGGGCCCGGCTCGCGCCGAGCGCCGCCTGTTCGAGCTGGCGCGGTTCCTGGAGCGCGAGGCAGCGGCGTGACGGCGACCCTGGCGATCGGCGGGATGCCGGAGATCCTCGAACGGTGGGAGCCCGTGATCGGGCTCGAGGTCCACGTCCAGCTCGCGACCGCGAGCAAGATCTTCTGCGCGTGCTCGACCCGCTACGGCGCGCCCCCCAACACGCAGGTGTGCCCGGTCTGCCTCGGGTATCCGGGGACTCTGCCCGTCCTCAACGAGCGCGCCGTGGAGCTCGCGGTCGTGGCCGCGCTGGCGCTCGGCTGCGAGGTCCAGCCGACGTCGGTCTTCGCCCGCAAGCACTACTTCTACCCCGACCTCCCGAAGGGATACCAGATCTCCCAGTACGACCGCCCGCTGGCGACGGCCGGCAGGCTCGAGATCGTCCTCGACGACGGCGGCCGGAAGGCGATCGGGATCACGCGCCTGCACCTCGAGGAGGACGCCGGGAAATCGCTCCATGGACCGGACGGTACGCGGATCGACTTCAACCGCTGCGGGACGCCGTTGATCGAGATCGTCAGCGAGCCCGACCTCGCCACCCCCCGGGAGGCCTACCTCTACCTGACGACCCTCAAACGGAACCTTCAGTACCTGGACGTCTCCGACTGCAACATGGAGGAGGGAAGCCTCCGGTGCGACGCCAACGTCTCGCTGCGGCCCCGCGGAAGGGGCGAGCTCGGGACCAAGACCGAGGTCAAGAACGTGAACTCCTTCCGCTACGTGGAGGACGCGCTGACCTACGAGATCCTGCGCCAGGCCGAAGCCCTCGAGGCCGGGCGCGCGGTCGTCCACGAGACGCTCCTCTGGGACAGCGCCCTGGGCCGAGCCCGGCCGATGCGGTCGAAGGAGATGTCCCACGACTATCGGTACTTCCCTGAGCCCGACCTGGAGCCGCTCGTGGTCTCCCCTGCGCGGGTCGAAGA
>DATEDS010000310.1:0-11810 GCA_035281565.1 Gemmatimonadota bacterium | reverse complement strand
TAGAGCGGGCAGATAGGCACCCCCGGCGATGCACGGGCCCATCACCGCGGAGATCTGTGGGATGCGCAGATAGCGGCGCATGATGGAGTTGTAGTAGAAGATGCGGCTCGCGCCGTATTGCCCGGGGAAGACCCCACCCTGGTAGGGGAGATTCACCCCCGCGGAATCGACCAGGTACACGATCGGGATCCGGCACCGCATGGCGATCTCCTGCGCGCGGAGGATCTTCCTGATCGTCTCGGGCCACCAGGATCCCGCCTTGACGGTGGCGTCGTTGGCCACCACCACGACCGGGCGATCCGCCACCTGCGCCAGACCGGTCACGACGCCGGCCGCCGGGGCCTCCCCATCGTACTGGTCCCAAGCGACCAGGAGCCCGACCTCGTGAAAGCGGGTGCCCGGATCGCGGAGGAGATCGATCCGCTCGCGGGCCGTCCGTTTCCCCTGATCGTGCTGGCGCTGAACGCGCTCGGCCCCGCCGCCCAGCCTGAGCCGCTGCTCGAGCTCACGCAGCTCTTCGGCGAGCGACCGGAGCCGGGAGGCGGACGTGGGATGACCTGCGCCGGCGGGGTCCGGATGCTGCATCGCGGCCGAAGATAGGATGCCGCGGCGCGGCCGTCCCACCGCTGTTCGGAATCTTCTATGGCATCGGCGCCCGGGCGTGGTATAATGGGTGTACAAGGGGTGCGGAGCGGTCAGGAGACCATGCCGCTCTCACCCGGCGGGTGGGGGACGCGCGCGCCGATGATGATACGCGTCTCCCCCCGCCTCTTTTTTTTGGTTTCGGGCGCTGAAGACGGGCGAGGGCCGGCGTTGCGCTCGTCGTGCCGGCCTGCGGCGCACCTTCAGTGCGCCTCGGCCGTCCCTCCTCACGCGCCTTGGCCTCGCCCGCCTTGAGCGCCCTTCAACTCGGGGACGACATCTCCCTCCTCCAAGGAAGCCGTCACCACACCGGCGGGCGTGCGACTGTCACGTAGCCGACAGACCCCGTCGGCCCGACCGTGCTACATAGGGTCCGTGATCCTGCCCAACCCTGTTCCGGACACGGAAGGTCCCGACCTGGAGCCTGTGCAGAATCTGTTCACGGCGTGGATCGACGCCCTGACGGCGGGAGATTCGGCTCAGGTCGCCCGCCTCCACGTCCCGCATGGGGTCTTCCAGCATCCCGGCGCGCGGGGAGCCCGGGGCCGGAGCGCGATCCGGCGTGCCTGCTCGGCCTGGCTTTCCGGCGTCGCCCTGCCGAGCCTGGTCCTCCTCGATACCCGCATGTTCGAGCCGGCCGGCGTCGCCACGGCCAACGGGCGCTTCACCGCGACCCCCCGCCCCTGGGGGACGTGCGCCGATCACGCTCGCGGACGGCTTCTGCTGGTCGCCGAGAATGGCGAGGGACAATGGGGGCTCCGCTTCAGCGGCCTGTTCAGCGACGCCTTCCTGCGGGAGCTCCACGATCTCGTGAGCTGAGCTCCGTCTCGCCGGGGCTCGGTCGCCCGGGCTAGTTTCCTCCGGTGAGCTGGGAGATCGCCTTCGTCTTCGCGACGATCCTGGTCGCGCTCGCCCTGTTCGTCACCGAACGCTATCCGGTGGACCAGGTGGCGCTGGCGATCCCGGTCGTGCTGCTCCTGGCCGGCGTCGTGACCCCTGGCGAGGCGATCTCGGGCTTCAGCAACGAGGCCACCGTCACGGTGGCCGCCATGCTGGTCCTGTCGCTCGGGCTCATGAAGACGGGGGCGGTGGCCGAGATCGGCCGCTGGGCGCAGGCGGGGCCGCTCGGCGGCCCCTACACCCGGCTCATCTTCCTGAGCGCGATCGCGGCGGTCATCTCCGCGTTCCTCAACAACACTCCCGTCGTGGTGATCTTTCTGCCCGTCTACATGGCGATGGCCCAGCGGGCGAACCTGCCCGTGTCGCTGTACCTCATGCCGCTCTCCTTCTCGGCCATCCTCGGCGGGACGATGACCCTGATCGGAACGTCCACCAACCTCGTCGTCTACGGCCTCGCCAGGAACCGGGGCCTGGACGAGCTGTCGATGTTCTCGATCACACCGCTCGGGGCGATCTATCTGGTGGTCGGTTTCACGTATCTGTTCACCGTCGGGCGGGTGCTCCTCCCGCGCCGGCGCGGCGAGGCCGACCTGTCGGGCAAGTACGCGGTGCGGGAGTTCGTCACCGAGCTGGCGGTCACGGAGACGACCCCCGGGATCGGGAAGACGCTCGGAGAGTTGAGGTGGGGGGAGCGGTACGGCGTATCCGTGATCGGCCTCCAGCGCGGGGACCGGACGCTGTGGGGTCCCGTCCACCGCCACCTGCGCGCCGGGGACGTCCTCTACACCCAGGGGAGCCCGACCGATCTCCTGAAGCTCGCCCAGAGCGAGCAGCTGGCCACGCCGGCCCAGCTCGGCGACGTGGCACGCGAGCTGAATGCGGCCCAGGCACGGCTGGCCGAGGTCCTGGTGGCCCCCAATTCGGCACTCGCCGGCCGGACGCTCAAGGAGGTCCGCTTCCAGCAGCGGTTCGATGCCACCGTCCTCGCGGTCCAGCACCAGGGGCGCACGCTGCGGGAGCGGCTGGCCCTCGAGAGGATCGAGCCTGGTGATCTGATGCTGGTCCACGGCGAGACGACGGCCCTCCAGGCCCTGGCCGACACGCCCGGCTTCGTCCTCCTGGGGGAGGTCGACCGTCCCCTGGGGTCCCGGCCGAGAGCGCTCGTCTCGGTCCTGATCCTGCTCGGCGTCGTGGTCGTTGCCGGGCTGGAGATCCTGCCGATCCTGACCGCCGCCCTGGCCGGCGTAGTGCTCATGATCTTTCTGCGGTGCGTGACGCTCGAGGAGATGTACGACGAGCTCGACTGGATGGTGATCTTCCTGCTGGCGGGGGTCATTCCGCTGGGGGTGGCGATGGACAAGACCGGAGCCGCGGCCTGGCTCGGCCACATGGTGGGGGAGACGTTCGGGCCGTTCGGCCCGCGGGTGGTCGTGGCAGCCTTCTACACGATGACGTCGATCCTGACATCGATCATGTCGAACAACGCGACCGCCGTCGTCCTGACGCCGGTCGCCATCCTCACCGCCCAGGAGCTCGGCATGAACCCGTACGCGCTCCTGGTGGCGGTCATGTTCGGAGCCTCGGCGGACTTCATGACCCCGATCGGCTATCAGACGAACACGCTGATCTACGGGCCGGGCGGGTACAAGTTCTCGGATTACCCCCGGGTCGGAGCTCCGCTCGCGCTCCTGCTGCTCGTGACGGCCACGATCTTCATTCCGATCTTCTGGCCCTCCTGAACGATCGACGCCGCCGACCGGCGGAGCCGGTTCGGCGGCGTCTTTCCAGCCGAGCAAGGACCTGGAAGCGTCAGGCCGCGGCGACCATCGGCTGGACGCCGAGAAGCTCGGCGAGCCGCACGGGCGCGACCCTCAAGGCGCGGCCGCGACCCCGACGGACGGCGCCGACCCTCTCGAGGTCACGAAGCACGCTCGAGACGTGGGGGCGGCTGGCGCCGACCGCCTGGGCCATCTGCTCGTGGGTCAGAGGATGCGCGAGCGGGACGAAGTCGAGGCGCGCTCCCGACCGGTCCTCGGCCAGCTCGAGCAGGAGCCGGCTGAGCCGTTGCGGGACCTCGGCGCTCACCAGGGCCAGCATCCAGTCGGCCATGTTCGAGAACAGGCGCGAAACCTCGCGCGTCACCGCCAGCAGCACGGAGGGCTCTCCCCGGCCGACCTCGAGAAAGTCACGCCGGTCGATGGCCAGCGCCTGGACGGGAGATACGGCGATGACGTCGCAGGCGGTCTCGCTATCCTTCTCGAGGGCCACCCAGCCGGTCAGCTCACCGGGCCGGAATAGATGAAGGATCCGCTCCCGGCCGTCCTCGGAGATGCCGACCATCTTGGCCAGCCCTTCCTGGATCACGTACAGGGTCCGCGGGCTGTGCAGGCAGCTCACGATGCGCTGGCCCGGTCGGAAATGGGCCTGGCGGGCCACCTCCGCCAGGCGATTGCGCGCCGAATCCGGGAGATCATCGGACATCCGACCAAACGAGGGAACACCCTTGGATGCGAGCATGTGGACTCCCTTCGTTGAATGGAATTGGAGCCGAGACGCCCCTTCAGGGGGGCAAGCGCCGGACCGTCGCCTCCGGGTGTCAGGAAACGCCTAGGTTTGAGCCGCTTCTCTCAGAAAATCTTGTTCGATCGGTAACGCCGAACGGCGTACGGCGGAGGGGACAGGTGTGTACGACAGTGGACGGCCGGCCTCGCTTTCGCCGCGCCCGTTTCCGGGCCTATCTTCCAGCACCCCCGGACCGGTCCTCGCTGCGGTGAGGCGGATCATCACCGATCGGACGAAGCCATGACCCGGGCGTCCAAGACCCTCCCTCCCGAAACGCCCTCCGCGACCATCCAACGTCCCTCGCTGGAGGATCGCCTCGGAGACGCGCTGGCCCGGCGCCTGACCGTGCTGGTCGCCGGCGCCGGATTCGGCAAGACCACCCTGCTCGCGCGGTGGGCGGCGAGGACGGGGTGCGCCTGGTACACGATCGAGCGCGAGGACGCGGCGCTGGGGGTGTTCGCGACCGGTATCCTGGCCGCATTCCGGCAAAGGGGCGTGGACCTTCCGCCCGAGATCGTCGCCGCCTCCGGCCGACCCGGCGCCCCCGGGGCGGAGGAGCGGAGCCGCGCCGAGGCCCTCGCCAACCACATCAGCGACGCGCTCGAGGAGCGGCTGACCGAGGACCTCGCGCTCGTGCTCGACGACCTTCAGGAGCTCGACGCGGCGAGCCCGGCCATGCGGCTGGTCGAGGGATTGTGTCGCCACGCCCCGCCGAAGCTGCATCTCGTGCTCGCCTCCCGATCCGAGGTCCCGTTCCCCGTCGAGCGGTTGAGGGGGCGGGGGGAGGTGCTGGACCTCGGTCCATCGCAGCTCGCCTTCTCCATCGCTGAGCTGCGGGAGCTCCTGGGCGTGGCCGTAGGCCAGGAGTTCGAGGCGCTCGCCAAGCCGCTCCACGAGACCACGGCCGGCTGGCCGGCCGCCGTCCGGCTCGGCCTGGAGGCCGTGCGCGCCACCGATCCCGGGCGGGCCGGCGAGGTCCTGGCCGGGCTCCGGAGCCCGACCGGCCCTCTCTTCGCCTACCTCGCCGAGGAGGTGTTCGCCCGCGAGCCGGAGGAAGTGCGGGAGGTGCTCCGCAGGGTCGTTCCCTTCGATCGCTTCTCCCTCGACCTCTGCGAGGCGCTCGAGCTCGTGAATCCGACCGCGATCCTCGGCCGCCTCGTGCGCCGTGGGCTCTTCCTCCAGCCGCGAGCCGGACCGGGCGACTGGTTCGTCCTGCACGACCTCGTCCGCCAGTTCGTCCGCCAGAGCTGGCCGCTGGAGGAGCGGGAGGAGCGGGACCTGCATCGGCGGGCGGCCGCCTGGTTCGAAGCCCAGGGGCTCGTCGCCGAGGCGCTCCGGTCGTTGGCGGCGGCCGCCGAGCCCGGCGCGGTGGCCCGCCTCCTTGCCGAGCGTGGGGAAGAGCTGCTGGCCCGGGCCGAGGTCGACACCGTGCTCGACCTGGGTGGACGGGTCCCGGTCGAGGCCCGGCCTCCCGCGCTGGAGGAGCTGCTCGGAGAGGCGTACGCGGTCCGCGGCGAGCCCGAGGCCGCGCAGGCCTGCTTCCGCCGCGCGGCGGGTGGAGCGGAAGACCTCCCACCGCGGCTCGCGTGGCGGATCGGGCTCCTCCACCATGAGCGCGGAGAGCACAGGCGCGCACTGGAGATTTTTGGCCGCGGGCGACTCGATGGCGCCAGACCGGCGGAGGAGGCGGTCCTCGTGGCGGCGATGGCGACGACCCACCTCCTGATGGGCGACGTCGGCAGGTGCCTCGAGCTCTGCGACCGCGCCGATGCGCTGGTCGCCGCGATCGACGACGACCGCGCCCTGGCGGCCCTTCACGCCACCCGCATGCTGGAGGCGTCCGGACGCGACCCCCAAGCGGCCGAAGAGCATTACCGCAAAGCGCTCGCGGCGGCACAGCGCGCCCACGACGTCCTGCTCGAGATCCGGTTACGGACGAACCACGCCAGCCAGCTGGACCTCGAGGGTTCGTATCTGGAGGCCCTGACGGAGCTCGACGCGGCGATCGGCCTGGCCGAGCTGGCCGGGTACACCGAGCGCCTGGCCCTCGGCCTCAACAACCGCGGCTGGACCCGTTTCCACAAGGGTCGCCTGGGCGAGGCGATCGACGACCTCGAGCGATCCAGGGCGCTCTACCAGAGCGCGGGATCGATCCGCGCCGGGTGGCCGCTCATGCATCTCGGGATCGTGTACCGGGAGCGCGGGGACCTCGTCCTCGCCCGGACCGCGCTCGAAGAGGCGCTCACCATGGCCGAGGAGATGAACGACGTCCAGGGCCTCATCGGCGCCCGCTCCAACCTCGCCCGCATCCTGGCCACGGAAGACCCCGAACGGGCGAGCCGGCTGGTCGACGAGGCCGTCGAGACCGGGCGCGCCTGGTTCGGAGTCGTCGACGCGCTGATCGCGGGAGGATGGGTGGCGCTGGCCCAGGGGCGGACCGAGCGGGCCGCAGCCATGGCCCGGGAGGCGCGGAAGGAATCCCTCGCGCGTCGCAACCGGCCGGGGCTGGCCGAGTCGCTCGAGCTCCAGGCCTTCGCGAGCGTCGATCCGGAGTCCCTGGAGCGGGACCTCAAGGAAGCGATCTCCATATGGCGCGAGATCGGCAACGAGCTGGGAGGGGCACGGGCCGAGCTCGCCCTGGCGCGTCTCACCTCCTTTCCCGGATCCCGATCGATGGTCGAGCGCGCCGAGCGGCGGTTGCGGGAGATCGGCGTCCGGCCCCACGCCGCCGGAGCGGCGGGGCCGCTGACCCAGCTCCCCCGCAGGACCGGTCTTCCGGTCGAGATCCGGACCCTGGGGGGGTTCCGCGTGATCCGGGAGGGCCAACCCGTGCCGCACTCGGAGTGGAGGTCGAAGAAGGCGCGCGATCTCCTCAAGATCCTGATCACCCGCCGAGGCCGGCCGATCCCGAGGGAGGCGCTGATGGAGGCGCTCTGGCCCGGCGAGGATCCGGGCCCCCTGCCCAAGCGCCTGTCGGTGGCGTTGGCGACGGCGAGGGGGGTGCTGGATCCCGAGCGCGGCTTTCCCACCGACCATTTCCTCACCGGAGACGACGCGTCCCTCCGGATCGACCTCGCCAACGTGGCGATCGACGTGGAGGAGTTCCTGACCGAGGCCGCGGCCGGGCTCGCCCTCCTCCGGCGCGGCCGCGCCCAGGAGGCCCGCGAGGTCCTGGCCGCGGCCGAGGCCAGCTACGCCGGTGATTTCCTGGAGGAGGACCTGTACGAGGACTGGTCCACCGCGGTTCGCGAGGAGGCACGGGCCACCTACATCGTCGTCGCGCGCGCGCTCGCCGACTCGGCGGCCGAATTGGGGGACCGCTGGGCGGCCGTCAACTACCGGCTCCGGATCCTCGAGCGGGACCCGTACGACGAGGACGCCCACCTCGGCCTGGTCTCGACCCTCTCGGCCGCCGGCCGCCATGGCGAGGCGAGGCGTTTCTACCGCGCCTACGTGGCCCGGATGGAGGAGCTGGGCGTGGAGCCGGCACCCCTCTCGAACAGCCGCCCGTCCGAGCCCGTAACCGACTGATACGCAAGATCTTTTCCGTCTTTCATCCCGGGCTTAGCCCGAGTTTAGCCGAGGGCTAGCGGTCGGCGCGTACGATGATCGGCGATGAAACCCACCTTCTCCCGGAAAGGGGCCCATGGAGACGTTCGTCGTTCGCGTCTGGCGCTCGGCGGGGAGCGAGCCTGCCCGCTCCCCCGGAATCGACCTTCCCCTGCGCGGCCTCGTCGAGCACGTGGGGTCGGCCAAGCCCCTCCCTTTCCAGAGCGGCGTGGAACTCCTGGGAATCCTGGAGTCCCGGCTCGTCGACGGAACGCCCCCCGCGAGATCGGCGACGATCCTCACGCATCCAACGTGAGGAGGGTGCAGATGACGACGGGAATCCGGACCGTAGGATGAGGGTGACGATCGCGCGAAGGACCATCCACGGAGGAGAAGTCGAATCGTGAAGACATCGGGACCATGGACAGTCGTGATGATGATCTCGCTGCCGGTCATCCTGACGCCGATGACGGCCGGCGCCCAGAACCCGTGGGACGTCACCCCGACCGGGATCGGCATCCTCGAGAAAGGATCCAACCTGGTCATGGGCGAGGTGGTCGGATCGCCGTCGGTCCCGACCTTCGATCAGGGCACCGAGCTGCAGATCACCTGCTTCTACAAGTACCTGGCCGGCCTCCCTTCCACACCCCCGGAGTGGTTCGTCGACATCGAGGTGGACGGAGCCCGGATCGCCCGGCTGAGGGCCTACAACCACGAGTGGAAGACCTCGAGCTCGTCGGGCTTCGATCCCTCGAAGATCACCAGCGGCGGGTTCTACTCGACGAGCGGGATGACCATCGTCGACAAGACCTACCCGGCCATCGCCACCTGGAAGGCCACCGGAGGCGCGCACACGGTCCGCTGCATCCTGGATCCGGATCACCGCCTCCCGGAGAAGAACGAGGCCAACAACCTGGCCGAGAGAAAGATCCAGGTGAAGGTGCCGCTCGTCGCGCTCAAGGACGCGCTTGACGCGGCGGGGGGCAGGCCGGGGCCGACCACCCCCCGCGCGAGGGCCGGGGATCAGCCGGCCGGTCAGGCGCTCGCCAAGCCGACCGCCAACGCCTTCCCGGGGGCCAACTCGAAGTCGTGCCGCACGTCCCTGTCGGCGAAGGTGGCCCTGGATCCGGGCGAGCTCTCGGCGCCGGGTTTTCAGCCCTCGTCGGACGGCGTCCCCCAAGCCAAGCTGACCCTGTATCTGCAGGACTCCGGCGCCAAGGGGAACTACGTCTTCTGCGACTACGCCAGCAACAAGGGCGACGTCAAGCTGTCGACGACCCTCCAGTGCAAGGAGGCGTCGCCGACCAGCGTCGCACATGCGTACCAATGCTCGCCGTGACGACTCGCCTTCGGATCTCTTGCGTCGCGATCGCGCTGACCCTGGCCGGGGCGAGTGGGCTTCTGGCCCAGGAGGCCCCAGCCGGAGGACGGCTTCGCTTGCCACCCCAGCCCGCTCAGCCGCCGGAGCCGACCGCGCGTCAGCCTGCCGAGCGCCACGTAACCGTCGCCACGGCCAAACTCATCACGATGGAAGCCAGGATCGATCCAGCGACACCGACCGCCGGGCAGAAGATCCGGGTGTTGGCCGTCGTTCAGAACCAGGGTGCCGCTGCGAGTCAAGAGCTTCGGTTTGTCGTACAGTGCACGGAAATCCGCGGCGGTCCTCCGTGCCCCGCAAAGACCTTCGCCGCGCCCCTGACCGGGCTCGAACCCGGGAGGCGCGCGCGGGTGATGGTCGACCTCGGTGGTGAATGGGCTGCCGGCCAGTACCGGCTCGTCACCGGAACCGACGTTCCGCGGGAGGCCAAGAGCCTCGCGCTGGCGATCCAGCCGGCCCCGAGCCTGGCGCGAGCGGATCAGCACCAGGCCCGCCCGCGGACCGACGAGGCCGCGGCGCGGACGCCGCCCGACGTGCCTCAGCCAGGCGCGGAGCGGAGCCTCAACCCTCAGCCGGAGCCGCCTTCGGACGATGCGCGACCGCGAGCGGGCCGTCGGGCTGCTCCGCCTGACGAGGACGCTCGCGAAGCTGCGCCCCGCTCGACCGAGCCTCTGAGAGTGGCTCCCCAGCAACCCTCACCCCCCGCGCCGGGGGGACGGCTAGTGCCGCCTCGTCCTCAAGTGCCCGCACGGGTGGCTCCGAACTCATCTGCGCCGACAAAGGGCGAGACGGTCGAGCTTCCGGGCGGGCCCGGCCTGGCTCCCCTGGCTCAGATCTCCTTCGCGGCCGTACAGGCCGGGGCGCAAGGGAAGGAATTCGGCTACGCTCCGGGTCCCACCGAGACAACCCTCTACAAGACGTCCCTGAAACCCTCGCTGATCTGGAGCTCGCCGTATGCACAGGACTACGACTGGCGCTGGCAGGTCTCCCTGTGGCCCTTCCCGCAGAACGCCAGCCTGACCCCTCAAGCGCTCCTCCAGGATGGGGACGTGCCTTCGGACATCTTCTCGATCGACCTCGGGAGCTTCCCACCGCTTGGGGGGGCGGGACCATCAACGCCCGTGATTTCGAGCGCAAGCGGCCCGGCAGGCGAGGTCGCGATCGGCGGGCTCCCTCCGGCCGCCCCGTCCGGGGGCGAGGCGGTCAAGGCCGCCGGGCCGCCGCCGGTGAGCGAGAAGCCGCCGGCCGGCAGAGGCGAGATGGTCAAGGCCCCCCCACAACCCCTGGTGAGCGAGAAACCGCCGAGCGGAGGCCTGCCGCCCGCGATCGACGAAAACGAGGCTGCACCGCAGGCGGCGCCCGCCGTCTCGATGCCGGCTGGAGGTGTGAGTGTCGCGGAGCACGCTCCCACCGGTCCCATCGATGCGCCGATGGACTTCTACATCCGTGTGATCCCGACGAAGAACGGGCAGCCGGCCGGCCCACCCTCCAACGTCGTGGTCGCCCATTATATCCCCGGACCTGATCCAGCCCAAGAGGCGGCCAGCAAGGCGATCAGCGAGTGGTCCTACTCCCAGAATCCGCCGCCGCTGTTCGACGTGCTCAAGATCGACGCCGAGATCCCTCCCGCCCCGAACCCGGAGCTGGCGAGCTGCGTGCGCATTGTATCCGAAACCCCTCCCTTCCCTGCGGGGGTCGGTCTCGGCGTGTACGTGAATCCCGATGGGAGCACGGTGCCCAGAGGCGGCGGGGGAACCAAGATCACCGGCACGCTCCCCTACACCCTCGACCAGTCCGGCCTGGCCCTGTACCCGTTCACCGCCTGCCCCGGCGAGAAGGGCAATTTCCAATGGGGCAGCGTGGGGTGCGATCCCCTCGATCCATTCTGTAACGCGGGTGAACTCCTCGGTGATGCGGCCGAGGCTGCGATCGACGCCGGCGAGTTTCTCGTCGGCCTCGCCAACGGGGTCGCCGAGGCCTACAACGAGCTCAAGGCATGGGCGATCGACCAGGTGGCCTCGGTGGTCTGCCCCGAGTCGGTGGGTGGGGAGTGCAAGACCCTCATCAACGTCGGCGTCGACATCCTCCTCACGAGCGTCGGCGTGCCTCCCACCATGCCCAACTTCAGCGATCTCGCCAACCTCGCCAAGGGCGAGCTCGTCGATCTCGCTCTCGACCAGCTCGGTGTGGGCGCGGCGTGCGATGCGGTGGCGACGGCCGGGACGGGCAAGAGCTGTGGTGAGCTCGCCAGTCAGCTGCACGAACTCGACGCCTGTACTCTGGCACCAAAGGGACAGGAGGACAACTGCCGCAAGCTGCTGAAGGACGCCGAGGTCGCTTGCAAGCTCGCCGCCAACAGCAGTCAGTGCAAAATCCTCACCACGAACGCCCAGGACCTCGTCAAGGCCGGATTCTCAGAGGTCTACGACCAATCGATCGCCGCCATCGAGCAACAGGTGACCCAGGCCTCCCTGGAAGCGCTGGGGTTCCATTCCCCTGCCTACTCGGGGGCGGCGCAGAATCATTACTGTCACTGGGAAAAGGGGGGGAGCATCTACGGCTATCGGGTGGTCTGCCCTCCGGACACATACTCCAAGGTCAAGGGCACCGTCGAGGGCCTTTTCAAGGTCACGCCGGGCCAGTCCGTGCCAGGGTGCTCTCTCGGGACGTTCGGGCAGGATGAGGGCAAGGTCATGTGCTCGTATCCTCCCCGACACACCGCTGCCATCCCGGAGCCGCTGGGAGGGCTACAGCCGATCCAGGTCGACGTGTGGCTGAC
>DATEDS010000309.1:0-6923 GCA_035281565.1 Gemmatimonadota bacterium | reverse complement strand
GAGAACCCCTTCTACGAGGTCGAGTCGGGCCGGACGCTCGACCGGTACGGCAACGTCGCCAACGCGATGAGCGCGTACGAGTCGCGCCGGGCGCCCGGCGAAGAGCCTTTCGCCCGCGGCATCAACACGATCACGCTGGTGACGGACGGGACCCGCTGGTACGTGGCCTCGATCGCCTGGGACCAGGAGCGGGAGGGCAACCCGTTCCCGCCGGAGTGGATGCCCCTGGAACCGGGCCGCTGATCGACCCTTCCAACCCTGGGCGGCCCCGGGGCGTCCAACCCGACGTATGCGAGAACCTCGGCCGCGGAGGAACGATCCTGGCCACGGACCAGCCCCGGTCGACCGGGACCGACAAGGACATCGAGCTCGCCGCCGCCGGGGACACGCGGGCGTTCGAGCGCCTCTACCGGGAGCATTCCGCAAGGGTCCACAGCCTGGCTCGCCGGATGATCGGCCCCGAGGAGGCGGACGACGCGACCCAGGAGGTGTTCGTCAGGGTGTGGCAGAAGCTCGACACCTTCCGTGGCGACTCGGCGTTCGGAACCTGGCTCCATCGCGTGGCGGTGAACCTTATCCTGACCCGGGCGCGGTCTCGGAAACGGCACGGCGCCTGGATCGTGGACGACGAGGAGGCGGTCGAGGCGGCTTCGATCGTGCCCGTCTCCCGGTGGTCCTCGATGGACCTGGAGGCGGCCCTGGCCAGGCTGCCCCACGGCGCCCGGCAGGTGTTCGTCCTGCACGACGTCGAGGGATACCGGCACGAAGAGATCGCCGAGATGCTGGAGATGGCGGTGGGTACATCGAAGTCGCAGCTGCACCGGGCGCGGATGCTCCTGAGGCAGCATCTGGCCGCCTGAGGAGGAGCCGATGAGCGAGCATCCTATCGATCTTCTGAGCGCTTACCTGGATGGAGACCTGGCCGCGCCCGACCGCGAGGCTGTCGAGCGCCATCTGGCCGGCTGCCGGGCGTGCACCGCCGTGCTCGAGGACCTCGGTCGCCTGGTCCATGCGGCCGGCCAGCTCGAAGACCGGGAGCCCGTCACCGACCTCTGGCCCGGGATCGCCGGACGGCTCGAGGGCCGGGCCCCGGCCCGCGTCGTCCCGATCCAGGACGCCCGGCCACGCAGTCGCCGGCGATTCTCGTTCACGATGCCTCAGCTGGCGGCGGCCGCGATCGCCCTCGTCGTGCTCTCGGGCGCGGCGGTCTGGTGGGGGAGCCCGCGCCCCGGCGACGTGGCCCTCGACCGGTCCGTCCCGGCCAGCGGGACGGCCCAGGGGACCGGGGTGCCGGTCTCCCTCGAGGCCGGTCCGGCCTACTCCGACGCGCTGGCCGACCTGGAGCGGGCCTTCGAGGCCTCACGCGACCGGCTCGATCCGGCGACGGTGGCCACCGTCGAGCGGAACCTGGCCATCATCGACGAGGCGATCCTGCAGACGGTCGAGGCCCTGCGGGCCGACCCGGGAAGCACGTACCTGTACGAACACCTGGAGCGCTCGCGGCGGCAGAAGCTGGACGTCCTGCGGCAGGCCACTCTGGCGCTCCAGACCACGTGACCGAGATGCCGCCCTGTCCATCGAACCGGAGACGATCCATGCGCGAGCCCATCCGATTCCTCTGGCTGTCCCTGCTGGTCGCGGGCGCGGCTCCGGCGCTGGCCCACGCCCAGGCTCCAGTGGACACCGTGATCGCGATCGATCCGGAGGGCCGTCTCGACCTCGAGAACTTCGAGGGGAGCGTCACCGTGGAGGCGTGGAACCGCCCGGCGGTCAGGGTCGTCGCGGACGGGCCGCGTAGCGCCGTCCGGATCCATGGCGGCGGCTCCTCGATCAGCATCCGGACCGAGCATCAGCGGGGTCCTCGGAACGTCGACTATCGGCTGACCGTGCCGGCCGCGCTGGACCTGTCGATCCAGGGAGTGAGCACGGACGTGACGGTCCGGGGTGCCGAGGGCCGGCTGCAGGTCCACACGGTGAACGGCGACGTCTCCGTCCAGGGCGGCCGCGGGGTCGTCGAGCTCAACTCCGTCCAGGGCACGGTGTCGCTGTCCGGCGGCGAGGGGCGCGCGGAGCTCAGCTCGGTGAACGACGGGGTCCGGGTGGACGGCTTCCGGGGCGACCTCAGGGCCACGACCGTGAACGGCGAGGTGAACCTGCGCGGGGTCGAGTCGGGGAGCGTCGAGTCGACGACCGTGAACGGCTCGATCACGTACCAGGGGTCGATCCGGTCCGACGGCTGGTACCGCTTCAACACCCACAACGGAGAGATCGGGGTGGTCGTGCCCTCGGGGACGAGCGCCACGGTCGAGGTGTCTACGTTCAACGGCGATTTCCAGGCCGACTTTCCGGTCACCTTCAGCCAGTCGCGCAGCGGGAAGAAGTTCAACTTCACGCTCGGCGGCGGGGGAGCACGGATCGAGCTCTCCGCGTTCAACGGGACGATCCGTCTCCGCTCGCCGGGCAGATCGGGAGGAGGATCATGAGGAAGATCGCGATCTCCGGCGCCGCGCTCGGCGCGCTCCTGGCCGTGACGCCGGCCGCGGGGCAGGAGCCGGCGGACTTCGAATGGGAAGGCGCCCTCGCCGCGGGCCGGACGCTGGAGGTCCTGGGGGTGAACGGGCGGATCGACGCCCGCCCGGCCCCGGCGGGAACCGCCAGCGTGCGGGCGACCAAGGAGGCCAAGCGTGGCGCGGATCCGGACCAGGCCCGGGTCGACGTCGTCGAGCATGCCGGGGGAGTCCGGATCTGCGCCGTCTATCCGACCAGGGGCGGAGGCTGGACGACCTGCGACGAGGACGGGATCCACGGCCGGATGGAGGACAACGACGTCGAGGTGAACTTCGTAGTCACGGTGCCTACCGGGGTCCGCTTCCACGCCCGGACCGTGAACGGCGGCATCGACGCGGAAGGCCTGAGGGGCGACGTCCGCGCCGAATCCGTCAACGGGGGGATCTCGGTCTCGGGGACGGGGACGGTCGAGGCCAAGACCGTGAACGGTCAGATCGAGGCCGGGATCGGCTCCGACACCTGGGATGGCACGCTCTCCTTCCAGACCGTGAACGGCGGGATCTCCGTACATCTGCCGGCCACGGTCGGGGCCGAGGTCGAGGCCGAGACCGTGAACGGGGGCCTGTCGAGCGACTTCCCGCTCACCATGCAGCCCGGCCGTTCGTGGGGCCCGCGCCGGATGTCGGGGACGATCGGGCAGGGCGGCGGTCGGCTTTCGCTGGAGACGGTGAACGGCGGAATCGAGCTCCGGCGGAGCTGAGGTCTCGGTTCAGCGGCCGTAAAGCCCGGTCAGCCTGGCCGTCCCGAGCATGTGGTCGCCGGCCGCCTCCTCCACCTCGTCGCGAGTCGCGCCCGGCTCGAGCCCCAGCGGGGCGTCGAGCGCCATGAGCGTGAACACGTAGCGATGGGGCTTCCCGGGCGGCGGACATGGGCCACCCCATCCGATCCGTCCGAAATCGTTCGCGCCCTGCGCCGCCTCTCCCAGGTGGTCCAGGCGTTCCGCGCTTCCCACGTCCTCGGGCAGCGAGGTGAAGTGCCCCGGGATGTCGAAGATCACCCAGTGCACCCAGTCACCGCGCGGCGCGTCCGGATCGTGGACCACCAGGGCAAAGGACGCCGTGCCTTCCGGGGCGTCTTCCCACTCCAGGGCCGGAGAGACATCCTCCGCGTCGCAGGAGTGGCGGCGGGGGATCATGCCCCCGTCCTCGAAGGCCGCGCTCGTCAGTCGCATCGTATCCGTCTCCTTCCCCGTGCCGGCATGGGTCACCTCGATTCCGGCGTCACCGTGAGATCGATCGCCCTCCCGTCCCGCTCGACCCGGACCGGAACCGCCGTCTCCGCCTCGAGATCGGCGAGGATTTCCATGTAGTCGTAGACGTCCCCGATCTCCGCGCCGGCCAGGCGCACGATTACGTCGCCCGCTTCGAGCCCCGCCCGCTCGGCGGGCCCGCCGGGCCGGATCCCGGAAAGTCGCAGGCCGGGGCCCTCGAAACCGTAGTCGGGAAGGACACCCAGTGCGACCTTGAAGGCCATCGGCCGGGGCTGGGTCTCGGGCGCCTCGGCGTAGGGGATCGAGCGCCCGTCGCCGGCCCTCCGGACGACCGCCTCGACCCGCTCGAGGACCTCGACCTCCCCCGCCGCGTCGATCGTCACAAGGTCGTCGTCCGGCCTGTGGTACTGCTCGTGGGGTCCGGTGAAGAACATGAGGACGGGGACGCCGGCGCCGTAGAAGGACGCGTGGTCGCTCGGGCCGAAGCCGTCCGGTACCGTCCGGATCGTCCAGCCCGGGCCCGGCTCGAGGCCGGCCAGGACCTTCGGCCACGCCGTGGACGTTCCCGTGCCGAAGACCGTCAGGGTCCTCCGAAGGCGTCCCACCATGTCCAGGTTGACCATCGCCACCGTCTTCTCGAGCGGCCAGTCGGGGGACTCGACGTAACGCTGGCTCCCGAGCGTGCCGAGCTCCTCGGCGCCGAAGAGGACGAAGACGACCGTCCTCGCCGGGGGATCGGCCACGATCCGCTGAGCCAGCTCGAGCACCCCCGCCACTCCCGAGGCGTTGTCGTCGGCGCCGTTGTGGATGGCGCGCCGGCCGGGCGCCAGCGAGCCGAAGCCGCCCCACCCCAGGTGGTCGTAGTGCGCCCCCACGAGCACCGCCTCCTCGCGTCGGACAGGGTCGCGGCCCGGGACCCAGCCCACGATATTGGCGGTCGTGTCGCGCGCGCTCCCGGGCTCGTGGAGGGCGTGCGGGTAGCTCCGGACCCCGGTGGGGAACGTGAACGGTCGGAGGTGTCCGCCCTGGGGCGCGGTCAGGCCGATCTCGGCGAAGCGGGAGGAGAGCCAGCGGGCCGCCTTCGCCGACCCCGGCCGCCCGGCCTCCCGGCCCTCGAGGGAGTCGTGGGCGAGGACGGCGACCGTGGCGCATATCTCGGCCGCGGTGATCTCGACGGTCGGGGTGGGCACCGCGGGGGCCTCCGGGCACAACGCGCCGGTGGGCGTGTCGGTCTGACCCGTCGCCGTGGCGGCCGCCAGGAGCGCGGCCGCGAACGCGGGCCAGGACCGCAGCCGGGGAGTACGGCGAGGCACGGAATGAATATGCGGACACGTGGCACGATCGGCATGGGAGGGTTTGCGCTGGGCACCCTCCTGTCGTCGTGCGCCCTCCTGCCGGGATCCGGATCGGCGGGGTCTTCCGGCTCCGACCCGCTACTCTTCGAGGGGGAGGAGGCGGTCCTCGCCCGTCCGCGTCAGCTCACCTTCGAGGGCCAGAACGCGGAGGCGTACTTCTCGCCCGACGATGGCCGGCTCGTTTTCCAGGCGACGCCCGAGTCGCTGGCATGCGACCAGATCTTCACGATGCGTGTCGACGGGACCGACAAGCGCCGGGTGTCGACGGGGACGGGCGTGACGACCTGCGGCTACTTCCTCTATCCGGAGGGAGACTCGCTCCTCTTCAGCTCGACCCATCTGGCGGGTGCAGGCTGTCCACCGCGTCCCGACCACTCACGCGGCTACGTGTGGCCGATCCACCCGGGCTACGATGTCTTCGTCGCGGCCACGGACGGGAGCGGCCTCCGCCGGCTGACCAGGACGCCCGGCTACGATGCCGAGGCGACGATGAGCCGGGACGGATCGCGCATCGTGTTCACCTCGGTCCGTGACGGCGACCTCGAGATCTACACGATGGCGCGGGACGGCTCCGACGTGCGCCGGTTGACGAACGAGCCGGGCTACGACGGAGGCGCCTTCTTCTCCTACGACGGGACGAAGATCGTCTACCGGGCGCATCATCCGGAGACCCCCGGGGGCCTCCTGGAGTATCGCGCTCTCCTGGCCGAGAACCGGGTCCGGCCGACCAGGATGGAGATCTGGGTCATGGACGCCGACGGGTCGGACAAGCGCCAGCTCACCGACAATGGCGCCGCCAACTTCGCGCCCTACTTCTTTCCGGACGGGCGGCGCATCGTCTTCGCCAGCAACATGCACGATCCGGACGGGCGGAACTTCGATCTCTATGCGATCGACGCCGACGGTGCGAACCTGACCCGGCTGACGACGCATCCCGATTTCGACGCCTTTCCCATGTTCTCCTCGGACGGCCGGCTGCTCGTGTGGGCTTCGAACCGCAATGCCGCCCGGCCGGGGGACACGAACATCTTCGTGGCGGATTGGGTCGGTCACATCCCGCCGCCCTGATGCTGTAAGCCACCGAACGGCGCTATGGTCGCGTCGGGGCGAGAATGGATTAAACGAACCCATCTCTCGAGGAGGGAGCAGCATGCCGAGCGAACATGAGATCAGAGGCAAGGCGAAGCAGGCCAAGGGGAGGGTGAAGGACAAGATCGGAGAATGGACGGAGGATCCGGAGCTCGAGGCCGAGGGCGAGGCCGAGGAGGCCGAGGGCGAGGTCCAGGAGGAACTCGGCCGCGCCAAGCGGAAAGCGGGCGAGAAGGTCGAGGAGATCGGCAAGCGGATCAAGCGCTAGACGGTTCGACTCGCTGAGACGAAGGCCCACCGGGAATTTCCCCCGGTGGGCCTCTGCGTAAGGGGACTGGCGCCCGGGAATTAGACTAGTCTAAATTTCCCCACATGGCCCGGTCGCCATCCCCACTCGTCTTCCTCGTCGCCGCCCTCGCCGGACTCAATCCGGGGTCCCTAGCCGGTCAGGAGGGTGCGCCTCTCGTCACCGATCGGCCCGATTTCACCGAGAGCGCGGTCACCGTTCCCCGAGGCGACGTCCAGCTCGAGTCCGGGTACACGTTCACCCGGTCCGACGAGGAGGACGAGCACTCGCTGGGGGAGGTCCTCGCCAGGATCGGGCTGGTGGAGCGCCTGGAGGCCCGGATCGGCTTCGGCTCCCATGCATGGATCACGGCGGCCGGTAACGATCCGTCGGGGTTCGAGGACCCCTCGGTCGG
>DATEDS010000308.1:0-3338 GCA_035281565.1 Gemmatimonadota bacterium | reverse complement strand
GTCGGAGGAGACGACCAGGACCGCCTCTGCGAGAAGACGCGCCGAGTCACTTCCCCCCGGCTCCGCGAAGAGCCAGGCCAGAACGGCGCTCGACTCGGCGTAGACGTTCAGCGGTTGCCCCGCTCCTCTTCGAGGAGTCTGAGGGAAGTCCCTTCGGGCATGACCCGCGACATGAGCGGGTAGAGGGCGGGGTCGTTGGAGGGGCCCATCGTCACGAGCCCTTGCCGTGCCAGTTCGAGGAGCTTGGGGGGGATGTCGGAGGCGTCGGTGGAAGAGCCCGGTGGACGAAGCTCGGCCACGACCTCTCCGCGGTCGGTGACGAGAACGACCTCGCCGGACCGTACCAGACGCAGATAGGCGCTCAGGCGGTTTTTGAGCTCGCGGATGCCCACGGCCCGCATGGCAAGCAATGTAGCCTCATGAGGCTACATTGTCCAGGTCCTAGCTTTCGTCACGGCTTCTTCAGTCCCCGGCGATGAAGGTGGCCATCCACCACCGCCCGTCCCGCCGCGAGAAGATCGCGCGGTAGTCGATCGGGCTCCGCACCGAGCGGGATCGCAGATAGCCGAGCGTCCCGTCATCGAGCCGGACCGCGGTCCACCCCTCGGGCAGGCTGTCGCGCGAGTCCCATTCGTGGCGCACGACCTCGAAGGAGAGGTGGTCGATGACGTCGGCATCGTCCTCGGGGACCGCGCGGACCGGCACCGAGTCCGAGAGCGCGATCAGCGCCTCGAACGGGTCCGCCTCGTCGGGCGAGTCGGTGAACGTGTAGGGAGCGGCGAACGTGCTGTCGTCGTAAAAGCGGCCGCCGAGCGCGAGGACGGTCCCCAGCTCGGACCAGATCCCGGCCGTCCCGTCAGCCGAGTCCGCGACCCAGCCCTGGCGGAAGCTCTCGAGGCCGTAGTCGCCGCCGAAGCTCAGCTTGATCTCCGGGTGGACGACGGCGAGGAGTGCCGCCGTATCGCGCTCGGCGATCGCGCGCTGGAGCCGGGCGCGAAAGGCGAAGAAGGCGGGGTCTCGCGACGCCTCGTCGGCGGGAAGGACGCGAGCCTCCTGCGCCATGAGCGATCCGCTCCCGCCGGCCAGGAGGGCGGCGAGCAACGCAGCGGACGCCGCCAGGCGGATGACGCGCGCCGGGCGGGCGGCGCGCGTCACCGTTTTCATGCCGGCCTCAGCTCGCCGCCAGATCCCGCACGACGCCCACCAGGAGCCGCACCTTCTCGGCGTCGCTGGACCCTGGCGCATCGCCGTCCAGCCCCGTGGCCAGGGTGTTCAGCGTGTCCTGTCGTGCCGCCCCCGAAGCGCTCTCCGCGCTGTCGAGCGCCAGCCGCGCCGACGCGATCCGGTCGGCTGGGAGCCCGCCCGACCGCTCCAGCTGGTCAAGGTAGGCGCGCGCCAGGGCGAAGGTCGCCGGCCAGACGAATTGCTGCTGGCCCTGCGTGTTGAAGTGGTCGAACCGGACCGACCTGGCCGCCTCGATCTCGTTCTCCGAGATGAACTCGCTCGGCTCGAGCTCGAAGACGTCCAGCCCGCGGGCGATCTCGGAGCTCACGATCACGCCGTTGTACCAGTAGGCCGACCACGACCCGCCCGACTCCATCTTGGTCGAGTCGACCGGGCCGCGATCGAAGAACGCGATCTCGACCGGGTTCGCGGGATCCGTCCAGTCGAAGACCGAGATGCCGCCCTGATACCACGCCTGGACCATCACGTCACGCCCGGGGATCGGGATCAGGGAGCCGTTGTGAGCGACGCAGTTCTCCTCGGATGTCTGTGGCGCCGGCAGCTTGTAGTAGCTCTGGAACTCCATCTCCCGGTCCTCGACCGTGAAGATCGCGTCCGCGCCCCATTCCATCGGGTCGGTGGCGCGGCACTTGGGCTGGGAGCCCCCGCCCCACTCGTCGCTGAAGAGGATCTTCGAGCCGTCGTTGTTGAACGTCGCGGAGTGCCAGTAGGAGAAGTTGGAATCCGCCACCGCGGCGATGCGCTCGGGATGGACCGGGTCGCTGATGTCGATCAGGAGCCCGTACCCCCCGCAGGCGCCTCCCGCCAGGCCGAGCCCCGGGTACAGGGTGATGTCGTGGCACTGGGAGGGTCCCAGATCGTCGAGGTCGTCACCCGCGATCTGCGCGGAGATCATCGGCAAGGCTTCCCGCAGCCGTGAGCTGTCCGCGGCGGTCGGCGGGCCGGTGCCGTTCCGCGCCTTCACGATCTGGTCGAGCAGCTCGGCGACGTCGTCGTCAGAGAGGACCTCCTCCTGACCGTCGATCTCGAGCACGAAGCCGCCCTCCGCCTTGGCCCGCTCGAGCTCGGCGATGTCGGCCTCGGACGGGCCGTGCTCCGGCGGTGCCTCGAGACCTTCGAAGATCCTCGGCGAGCTCACGATCGCCGCCTGCTCGGGATTGGCGAGCGGCACCTTGATGACCTCGATCCGGAAGAGGGCCGAGTTCGGGTCCTCGGCGGGCAGCGCGTCGATACAGCCGGGGAGCTCCTCCGCGGGTCGGACGGGGGCCGAGCCGGAGACGTAGACGTAGACGTTCTCCTGGTCGTTCGGATCGACCAGCACCGAGTGCGTGTGCGAGCCGCGGCAGGTCTGGACGTTGGCGATGTATTCGGGGTTGGCGATGTCGGTGATGTCGAAGATCCGGATCCCGCGCAGCCGGTCCGGGCTGACGGCTTCCTCGACACCCTGGGTGCCGCAGTCCAGGCGTCCGCCGAACCCCTCGCCCGAGACGAAGAGGAGATTCTTGTAGACGGAGACGTCGCTCTGGGACGCGGGGCACAGGTAGGCGACCACCAGGGACGGCTGGCCGGGGTTCGAGATGTCCCAGACCTGGATCCCGTTGTAGTTCCCCTGGATCGCGTAGTCGCCGGTGAAGGCGAGGTCCGAGTTGCTGACCCCGACGAAGCTGTCGGCCGGCGGGGATGTCGAGACGAGCCGCAGGTTCCAGGCCGCCTCCTCGGCGTCGAAGAGCCCGCCCGCGAGCCCGACCCGGGGATCGGAGCTGGACGCCGCCGTCCCGACGGGGGAGGTCGCGACGTCGCCGCCCGGCGTGGCCACGCCGGCACCGGCCCTCGAGGAGGCACAGGCGACCGTGCCGAGGAGCGCCGTCGCGAGGAGGATCGTGAAGAAACGGGCGGCCGCCGGGCGGCCTCCGGAGCGGGGCAATGTTACGGCTGTCATGACCTCTTCCTTTGTGGGTTCCGCGTTGGGCTGAGAAACGCTCGATGTGATCATGGTGCGCCACCCCGATCGGGCAGCGCGGAGAGCATCCGTTCCATCCGGTCGATCTCGGTTCTCTGATCCACCTGGACATCGGAGGCGAGCTTGAAGGTCG
>DATEDS010000307.1:0-4904 GCA_035281565.1 Gemmatimonadota bacterium | reverse complement strand
TTCGCGGGCACGGATTTCGGGCAGACGGATGTAGCGGTGGCGGCCTATTGAAGAACGGGAAGCACTCGGTCCGCCTCTACTTCGACTTCATCTCCCCTTACTCGTACCTGGCGCTCACCCAGGTCGAGCGGTTCGGGGAGGAGCACGGTACCCAATGGACCGTTCGGCCTGTCCTGTACGCCGCGGTGCTCGACCGATGGGGGCTGATCGGCCCCGCCGAGGAGCCGGTCAAGCGCGAGTACACGACGCGCGACATCGTGCGCGCCGCCGATCGACTCGGCGTGCCGCTCGTGGGGCCGCCCGAGCACCCCTTCAACTCGCTCGTCGCGCTCCGGACGGTGTGCGTCTTCCAGGACGATGAGCGGGCCCTGCGCCTCGCCGTCCGACTGGCCTCGCTCTGCTGGGGCGAAGGGCAGCCCCTGACCCATCTCGAGACCCTGATCGCTGCGGTCGACGAGTGCAGGCTGCCCGCCGCGGGCCTGGCGGAGCGGATCGCGAGCCCGGAGATCAAGGACCGCCTCCGCGCCAACACCGAGGAGGCCCTCGAGGCCGGCGTTTTCGGAGTGCCGACCTTCATCTGGGAGGGCGAGCTCTTCTGGGGCCACGACCGGCTGGAGCACCTCGCGGACCGGCTGACGGGACGACTCGGGTCTCCAGAAGAACGAGGGCGAGTGATCGCGGCGCGGCCGAAGGGGGCCGGGCGACCATCGGTCGCCGGTCGGAAGCTGGAGCGCGGCTAGCTCAGGCCGGCTCTTCCCGGGCGCGAGCGACCGGCTCGAGAGCGGGCTCCGGCCGCCTGCGCGGCTCGGCCGCCGGCTCCGGCGTCTCGGCGCGCCGGCCCGTCAGCCAGCCGTGGAGTCGCGTGCCGCCCCGGTTCAGCATCACGTACGCCCCGGGGATCACGATCAGGGTCAGCAGGGTCGAGAACGAGAGCCCGCCGATCACCGCGATCGCCAGCGGCTGCATGAGCTCCGACCCCTCGCCGATCCCGAGCGCCAGCGGCAGCATGCCGAAGATCGTCGTGAGCGTGGTCATGAGAATGGGGCGCAGGCGAACGGCGCCCGCTTCGACCACCGCCTCCTCCAGCGACAGGCCCTTCGACAGGCGGTACTGCTCCGCGTATTCGACCAACAGGATCGCGTTGTTGACGACGATTCCGGCGAGCAGGATGACGCCCAGGAGGACCGGGGCGCTGAGGGGGGTCCCCGTAATCCAAACGAGAAGCCCGACGCCGACCAGCGAGAGCGGGATCGCCAGCAGGATCACGAACGGGTTGACGAGGCTCTCGTAGAGGACCGCCAGGACGACGAAGACCAGGAACACGGCCAGGAGCGCGACGATCGTGAGCTGGCGGTTGTTGTCGCGGATGGCCTCCGCCTCACCGCCGATCACGATCCCATAGCCGTCCGGAAGCTCCAGGGCCGCGAGCCGCGACTGGATCTCCTCGTCGACCGCGCCGACCGAGGCGACCTCGGTCAGGACGTCGCCCTCGATCCGGAGCGCCCGGTTCTGCTCCTCCCGAAGGATGCTCGTGGGCCCGAGCCCCGTCTCCACGGTGGCCACGTCACGGAGATAGACCGGCGTGCCGCCGGCGAACACGGGCGGGAAGAGCGCTACGGAGAGGAGGTCCTCGGGGCTCGTGAACCGCTCACGCGGCAGCATGACCCGGACGTCGTGCTCGCGGTTTCCCTCCGTGTAGCGGGTCGCGATGGTTCCGTCCAGCGCCGTCCGCAAGGTCTGACCCACCTCGGCGACGTCCAGCCCCAGCGAAGCGGCCCGCTCCCGATCCAGCTCGATGTTGACCTGCGGGCTCGCCTCCTCGGAGGAGGGCTCCAGGTTCTCGAGACCGGGGATGTCCTCGATCGTCTCCATCACCAGCTGGCCCAGCCGCTGGAGCTCGGAGAGGTCGTCGCCCCGGATCGAGATCTCGACCGGGTCCCCCGAGGTCGAGGTCCTGAGGCCCCGGATCCGGGGCGGCCGGACGAAGACGCCCGCACCGGGGAAGCCGCGCTCCTCGATCCTGGATTCCAGCTCCTGCACCCACTCGTCGGCCGACATGTCCCGCTCGGACGCGCGCGTCAGGCTGATCGTCATCGATCCCCGGCCGGCCCGCTCCGAGGTGGAGCCGCCGAAGAGGAAGCCGCCGGCGGTCGTGAACATGTGCTCGACGTACGGCATCCCGCGCACGATCTCCTCGACCTCGATCGCCACCCGGTTCGTCTCCTCCGCGGAGGCGCCGGGCGGAAGGCGCAGGAAGACGCCCGCGTTGCCGTCGTCCACCTGCGGCAGGAACTCGCTGCCCTGGCCCCGGATCAGGAGGAACGCGAGGAGGAACGCGAAGACCGCGCTTCCCAGCACGAGGCCGCGGCGTCGGACGGCCACGGGCGCATACTGGCGGTAGATCCCGCGCAGCCGCCCCATGCCGGCGTCGACCGCGCGGAGCGGTCGCGAACGGGCGATCCCGCTCGTGAACCGCACCTTGGCGACCTGGGCCGAGAGCGTCGGCACGAGGGTCAGCGCCACCGTCAACGACGCCAGGATCGCGAACGAGATCGTGAGGATGAGCTCGCGGAAGATGAGGGCCGCGAGACCGCTGATCAGCAGGAACGGCACGACCGCCGCCAGGTTGGTGGCGGTCGACGCGATGACCGCGCTCTGGACCTCGCCGGCCCCCTCGTGGGCCGCCTGATCGGGATCCTCGTTTCCCTCCTCACGGTGGCGGAAGATGTTCTCGAGCATGACGATCGAGTTGTCGATCAGCAGCCCGATCCCGAGCGCCAGCCCGCCCAGCGACATGACGTTGAGCGTCAGACCCCCCAGCCCCATCATGACGAACGTCGCCAGGATGGCGAGCGGGATCGCCGTCCCGATCACGAGCGTCTTCCGGAGGGAGCCCAGGAACAGGAGGACGACCACCATCGCGAGGAAGGCGCCTGCGAGCGCGGCGGTCCGGACGGACCCGATCGAATCCTCGATGAAATCGGCCTGGTTCTCGATCACCTCGACCTGGATGTCGCGGGGCACGAAGCCGCTCGCCTGGAGGCTGGCCAGCTCGTCCCCGACCCCCTGCGCCACGGCGACCGTGTTGGCGTCGGGCTGCTTCCGGATCGAGAGCTTGACGGCCGGGACCCCGTCGAGCCGGGCCCACAGCCGCTGCTCGCGGTTGGTGTCGCGGATCGTGGCGATCTCGGACAGCGGGATCCGCTGACCTCCCTCGACGGTCAGGGGGAGCGCGCGGATCTGGTCCACGCTGGTGAACTTGCCGGCCGTCTTTCCCACCACCTCGCGGTCGGGGGAGGTGACGCGGCCCGCCGCCACGTCCTGGTTCCCCGCCCGCAGCGCGCCGATCACCTGGGATACGCTGAGCCCGTAGGAGCGGAGCCGCTCCTGGTCCAGGATCACCTGAACCTCCCTCTCGAGCCCTCCCGAGACGTCGACCGAGGCCACGCCCTGGATCGTGAGGAGCTGCGGGCGAAGGCGGTTGTCCACCCAGTCGCGGAGGTCGATCAGGTCGCGGGTCGAGGACGAGAAGCCGACCTCGTAGACCGGGATCTGCGCCGGGTCGAACTTGAAGATCGTTGGAGGATCGGCCTCCTCGGGGAGCGACGCGCGGGCGCGGTCCAGGTTCTTGGAGGCGTCCTGGAGCGCGAAATCGACGTCGGTGCCGTACCGGAAGTGGAGATCGAGGCCCACCCGTCCCTCCTGGATCTCGCTCTCGATCCGCTCCACGTCTTCGGTGGTGGCGAGCGCCGCCTCGAGCGGCTTGGCTACCGTCTCCTCCATGACCTCGGGCGCAACGCCGGAGTTGGTCAGCGAGACCCGGATCTGTGGATACTGGATCGGAGGCAGCAGATCGATCGAGAGGCGGCCCAGGAAGTAGGTGCCGAGCACGATCGCCACCGTCGACAGCGTGATCGTCCCGATGGGGTGCCGGATGGCCCAGCTCGGAAGGCCCCGGTGCCGGTCCGCGGGTCCGCCCGCGCTCATGGCGCGGTCGCCTCGGCGGCTTGGGCCGCTGCCGGCAGCGCCCGCACGCGGGCCCCGTCGCGGAGGCTCGCGTTCCCCTTGACGACCACGACGTCGCCGGGCGCGAGCCCGCCCTGGACCTCGACCCGCCCTTCGTAGGTCTGGCCCACCTGCACGGGACGGCGCACGGCGCGGCCCTCCTGGACGACGAACACCGCCTGTCCGCCCGCGCCGCGGACCACCGCCGCCGCCGGGATCACCGGGACCTCGTCGCGGGCATCGAACCGGAGCTCGACGCGGGCCAGAAACCCCGGCCGGGCCGGGCTTCCCGCCTCGAGAGCGACCTCGACGGGGACGAGCCGGCTCTGGGGGTCGGCGGCCGGGAAGACGCGCCGGATCCACCCCCGGACGGGCTGGTCGGGGAAGGCGTCCAGGACCACCTCGACCGTGTCTCCTTCCGCCAGCTGGACGACGTCGAGCTCGGAGACACCCACCCGGACGACGAGCGTGGAGATGTCGGCCACCCGGAAGAGCTGCTGCTGGGGAGCCACGAGGTCCCCAGCCTCGACGTCCTTCTCGAGCACAACACCGGTCAGGGGCGACCGGATGGAGGCGTAGCCGAGGCGGGTCCGGAGTTGATCCAGCGTCGCCTCGGCGGCCGCGAAGGCGGCCCGGTCGCGCTCGTACTCGGGCAGCGTGATGATCTGCTCCCGGTAGAGCTGCTGCGCCCGCTCCCAGGCCGCCTGGGCGACCTCGTGGTTGGCCTCCGCGCTCGCCAGCTCGGCCTGGAGCTCGGCCGCGTCGAGACGGGCCAGCACCTGGCCCGGGCCCACCCGATCCCCCTCCTCGACCGCGATCGAGAGCACGGTGCTGGAGAGCTGGCTGTTCAGGCCCACCGTCCGGAGCGGCTCGACGACGCCCGAGACCGTGACGTCGCG
>DATEDS010000306.1:0-5313 GCA_035281565.1 Gemmatimonadota bacterium | reverse complement strand
CGAGCCGCTCGATGGGGACGGCGCGCGACGGCTCGCGCGGAGCCGCGGGCTGGGCACCCGATGGCCTCGGAGCACGCTCTTGTTGCGCCGCCCCGGGGGCGGCCGCCGCGGCTTCCTGCCGCTCGACATACGCCAGGACGTCGCGCTTGGTCACGCGCCCGGAAAGCCCGCTACCGCGAATCTGCGTGATGTCGACCCCGTGCTCACGCGCGATGTTGCGGACGAGGGGCGAGGAGCGCGTGCGTCGGAGCTGTTCCTTCGTGACCGGCCCCGCGTCGCCGTTGCCCGCGCCATCTCCCGAGGTCACCGCCGCGGGAGCCTGCGCTCCCACGTCCGTCTCCATCCCGGGCTCGCTCGCCGCCGGACCGGGAGACGCTACCGACCGCTGCGCCGATCCGTCGGCCTGCGAGGACGCGGCCTTCGCCGGTGCCGCGGCGGCGGGTTGCCCCTCGCCCGCGGCCAGGATGGTCGCCACGACGGTCCCGACCTCCACGGTCTGGCCCTCCTGGACCAGGATCTCGCCCAGCGTCCCGGCGGAAGGCGAAGGGATTTCGGCGTCCACCTTGTCGGTCGAGATCTCGAACAGGTTCTCGTCCCGCTCGACGTGGTCGCCCGGCTTCTTCAGCCATTTGACCAGCGTCCCTTCGGCGATCGACTCGCCCATCTGGGGCATGATGACGTCTATCGGCATGGATCCCTCCGTCCGATCGGAGTGCGTATGCAACAGGACCGAGAAGCCTACCGCCCGGCGCCTTCCTTGGCGAGCCTCGCGGGAGCGGTCACGCTCCCAGCTGCTGCCAGAGCAGGTACACCAGCAGTGTCACGATCGCGATCGGGCACAGGAAGCGGATCAGGAACGACCAGGTGCCCTCCAACGAGAACTCGCCGTCGTTCGAGCGCACCTCGTCCGCGGCGTTCTCGACGCCCCACACCCAGGCCGTGAACACGCTTATGAGGAGCGCCCCGACCACGAGCGCGTACTGTCCGAACAGCATGAACAGGAACGACAGGAAGTCCATCCCGATGCCGGGAAGCGAAGAGAGCCAGGGCACAGCGCCGTTGGCGAGCGCGCTGGGAATCCCGATCAGGAAGGCCAGCGTCGCGATCCCGATCGACGCCTTCTTCCTGGAGACCCCCTTCTCGTCCACCAGCCAGGCAGTCGCCACCTCGAGGAGCGAGATGCTGGACGTCAGGGCGGCGACCATCAGGAGGACGAAGAAGAGGACCCCGAAGACCGTGCCGCCCCAGGGTTCCGGCGGAATCGTCGACAGGAGCGAGGTGAGCACGACGAACACCATCCCCGGACCGCCCGCGCCCGGCTCCATCCCCGCGTGGAACAGCGTCGGGAAGATGACGAGGCCGGCGAGGAGCGCCACCGAAGTGTCGAGGCTCACTACCCAGCCCGCCGATGTCTCGAGATCGTCGTCCTTCGTCATGTAGGAGCCGTACGTGATCATCGCGCCCATGCCGAGACTCAGGCTGAAGAACGCCTGCCCGATCGCCGCCAGCACGACGCCACCGTCCAGACGGCCGAAGTCGGGTCGCAGATAGAACTCGAGTCCGGGGCCCGCCCCGGACAGCGTCACGGAGCGCGCGACGAGCAGGAGCAGGATCCCGAACAGGCCGGGCATCAGGACCTTGGTCCAGCGCTCGATGCCGTTCTTTACGCCGCCGATCACGACGAGCACGGTGAGGACCATGAACGCGAGGTGCCATCCGACCGCGACCGGCGCGCTCCCCGCCACACTGGCGAAGATCGCTGAAGTGTCGGCGCCGGCTACGAACGCCCCGCTGGCCGCCTTCACGATGTACGCCAGCGTCCATCCTGCGACCACGGAATAGAACGACAGGATCATCACGCCGGCGAGGACGCCCATCCCTCCGACCGCGACCCAGGCCGAGCGCGGAGCGAGCGCGCGGAACGCGCCCACCGGATTCCGGCCCGTCCGGCGTCCGATCACGAACTCGGCCAGCATGACCGGCGCGCCGATGAAGGCGACGGCGAGCAGGTAGACGACTACGAACGCCGCCCCGCCGTTCGCCGATGCGAGCGTCGGAAACCCCCAGATGTTGCCGAGGCCGATCGCGCTGCCGGCCGAAGCCAGGATGAACGCGAGCTTCGAACCCCACTGGCCGCGCACGGGGCGTGCGGTGGTCTCCATCGCGCGTCCTCGTCGGGCTAGTAGTCGAGCAGCTTGCGGGCGGCTTCGAGCACGTCGTCCTTTCCGGGCAGGTAGTACTCCTCGAGCGGCGGGCTGTACGGCACGGGGGTGTCGGGCGCGGTGACGCGGACGATCGGCGCATCCAGATATTCGAATGCCTTCTCGGCGATCGTGGCTGCGATCTCGCCTCCGAAGCCGCCGGTGCGAGGAGCCTCGTGGAGCACGATCGCTCGACCCGTCTTGGCGACCGACGTCAGGACGGCTTCCTCGTCGAGCGGGACCAGCGTCCTCAGGTCGACGATCTCGACCTCGACGCCATCGGACGCGAGCGCCTCGGCCGCCTCGGCGGCCGTGTGCACCATCGCCGCCCACGTCACGATCGTCAGGTCCCGCCCGTCGCGGTGGACGCGAGCCTCGCCCAGCGGCACGACGAACTCCTCCTCCGGCAAGTCTTCCTTTATCCGGCGGTAGAGGAACTTGTGCTCCTGGAAAACGACGGGATCGTCGTCCCGGATAGCCGCCTTAATCAGGCCCTTGGCGTCGTACGGGGTGGCGGGGCAGACGACTTTGAGGCCCGCCGTATGGGTGAAGTACGACTCGGCCTGGAGAGAATGGAACGGCCCGCCGTGGACGCCGCCGCCGGCCGGCCCGCGCACGACGATAGGAGTCGCCTGTCCCCAGCGATAGCGGTTCTTCGCGGCCACGTTCGTCAGCTGGTCGAAGCCGCAGCTGATGAAGTCGATGAATTGCATCTCCGCCACCGGCCGTAGTCCCATCATCGCCGCGCCGACCGACGCGCCCACGATGGCCGCCTCCGAGATCGGCGTGTCGATCACGCGCCCCTCTCCGAAACGGTCGAGGAACCCGTCGGTGACCTTGAACGCGCCCCCGTACACCCCGACGTCCTCGCCCAGCAGGAAGACCCGCTCGTCGGACTCCATCTCCTCCCAGAGCCCCTGGCGGATCGCCTCGAGGTAGGTGGTGGTGCCGCCTCGATCGGGCGCGCTCACTCGCGGAACTTCGTGACCCGGATGGTCGCGCTCCCGTTGATGCCCGTGTAGACGAGCTTGACCGCATACGGAGGCATCGTTTCCTCGCCGGCCAGGCCGGTGCGCAGCGTGACCGTGCGCTCGACGCCCGCCTTGGTCAACGTCACGACGGCCGAGTCGACCCCCGTGTCTTCCAGGTAGATGGAGATCGCGCGGCTGTCGATGTGCGCGACCTGACCCTCCAGCATCTCGATCTCCTGGCTCCACACCGTGTCGCCGGGGATCCCCCGCGGCTCGTCGTTCGTCTCGTTCACCGAGAGCACGCAGGCGCCGGCGACGAAGGCCAGGCCTGCCAGGGCCGTGGCGACAGTGATGTCCCTTCTCATCGGTATTCCCCCCATTGCCGCCTGATCTGCAGGCGTGCCGAATCGTCGATTCCCACCTCGAGGAGCCGTATCTCGTACGGCGGGACCTCCAGGCTCCCTCCGGTTCCCGTGCGTACCGATTCCTCGCGCGCCCCGCTCTCCCCCTCGACCATCAGCGAGGCCTCGTCGACACCCACCCTCAGGAGCGTCACCTCGAGCCGGCCGTCGTCCACCATCGCGCGCTCGCCGAGCTGAAGCTCGATCTCGGTCTTCCAGACCTCCTCGCCCGGGACGTTGGAGATGCCCTCCCCGCTGACGGTCGCGTTGCACGCGGAAAGGACGAGCGCCGCGGTGGCGACCCACGCCTGGTTCACTTGGATATCTCGGCGGTGAAGTCGTGGTAGTTCGGATGCTCGGCCGTCCAGCGCGGTGTCGTCCAGACGCCGTCGAGCGCCGTCCGCGGCTCCGGCATGGGGGCCTTCTCGGCCTCGTCGACCGCTGCGTCGAGCTTGTTCCGAATCCGGCCGTCGATCTGGTCCAGCTGCTCCTGGCCGATGATTTCCTCGGACAGGAGCCAGCGCTCGTACCGCGCGACCGGGTCCTTCGCCTCCCACGTCTCCAGCTCGCCTGCGGGCACGTACCTCTGGTCGTCGTGCTCGGCGTGTCCCTTTCGCCGGTACGTCTTGACCTCGATCAACGTCGGGCCGCCGTCGCTGCGGGCCCGCGACACGGCCTCCCTGGCGGCATGCCAGCACTGCAGGACGTCGTTCCCGTCGACCTGCACCCCGGCGCACCCGTAGCCCGCCGCCCGGTCGACCATGTTCCGGTTGCCCATCTGCCTGTCGGTCGGAGTCGAGTAGGCGTAGCAGTTGTCCTCCGCGACCAGGATTACCGGCAGGCGGTTCGCGCAGATGAAGTTCCACCCTTCGTGCGAGGCCCCGGTCGAGAAGCCGCCGTCGCCGATGTAGACGAGGCACACCGAGTCTCTGCCCTGCATGCGATTGCCGAGCGCCACGCCCGCCATCACGGGAATCATGTCGCCCAGCATCGAGACCGGCCCGATAAACCCCTTGGAGAGATCGCCGAAGTGGATGTTGAGATCCTTGCCCCTGGAAGGACCCGTGCCCTTCGCCATATACTGCTTGAGGATGTCGACGGGGTCGGCGCCCTTGACCAGGATCGATCCCAGGTTCCGGATCAACGGGCTGACGTAGTCGCCGTCCTCGAGCGCATATGCGGTGCCGACCGATTCCGCTTCCTGACCGAGCGAGCGGTAGACGCCACCGACGACCTTGCCCTGCCGGTAGAGGTTGACGAGCCGCTCCTCGAGACGTCGGTTGAGGAGCATGTACCAATAGAGATCGAGGAGTCTCTCCGCCTCGAGACTCATCCCTTCGGGGACGACGATCTCGGGCGCGTCGACGCTGATGGAGGGATCGTTCATGCTATGGTCAATGGCCTCCGGCTGGCGTTCGGAACGGGTGCGGGCGTCAAACTACGCGTGCGAGGCGCGGCGCGCGAGACGGGAGGAAGCTCCGCGCGCGGGACGCCGGCCGGACGATCAACGCGACGTCGCAGCGCGTCGCACCGCCTCGGCGACCGCACGGTGGACGCTCCTGTCGAGGGGGTCCGGAACAAGCCGGCCCGCGGGCGCGTGCTCCGCGAGCGTTTCGGCAGCGGCGATCAGCATGGCCGACGAGAAGCTCGGGGCCGCCGCGTCGAGGGCGCCGCGAAAGAGCCCGGGGAACCCGCTGACGTTGTTCACCGATTTTCCGTCGGCGGCCACCGCCGCGCCTT
>DATEDS010000305.1:0-2762 GCA_035281565.1 Gemmatimonadota bacterium | reverse complement strand
CGCCTCTCCGACGAGGCGATCGAGACCGTCTACTCGCTTTCGAAGGTGGGGACGACCGTCATCATCACGCCCTGACGATCGGGCGGGCTGAAACCGTGAAAAACAAGAGGGCGGGTCCCTGGTCGGGCCCGCCCTCTTTCGTTGCGCTACGGGACCCCCCTCAGGGACAGTTCGGCGCGAAGTTGAACGTCTTCAAGTCGACGAGGGGCAGGCCATCCACCCAGGCCACCACGATCTTGCCCTGGTCTTCGGCCGTGGGACGGAACTGCAGGACGATCCTCCCGCTCCCGTTCGTACGCCAGCCGAAACCGGCGGCAGGGGTGGTCGGGATGATGGCCGGGTCCGAGAACTGACCACGGCGCATCACCGTGAAGAGATTGGCGGCCGGTTGACCGCCACCCGGTGCACCGGCCCGGACGCTGGCCTCCACGGTGATGTTCACGAGCTCGCCCGGGCAGTAACCGGTGCCGCTGGCGGCCTTGATCGACAGCGTGGCCGATTTCTCCGAGATGAGCGTCTCCGCGTTCAGGCCTTCGATGCGATCGAGGGCCACGAGCTGGCCATGGCCGCGGTCGGCCTGGATCTCCAGGTCGAAGGGAACGAAACCGAGGTCCGGAGCGGACTCCACGCGGGTCGACGTGTCCGTCCGCACGAGCACGGTGGCCCGCCCCTGGGCGTCCGTGCGCGGCTCGGCGGGCGAGTAGGTCACGGGAACGCCGAGGTTGGTGCCATCCGGGGCCCGGAGCGCGGGCCGCAGCGCGTTCAGGATGACCGGCACGTCGGGCACCGGCGAGCCTTCCGGATCGCGGACGTCGACGGTCACCGTGAAGGCGTCCTTGCCATCGGCCCAGATCGCCGGGTGGATGGAGATTCCCGCGAATGCCGGATTGCTCTCGAAGTCGACGTCGGACTCGCCCGCGCTGATCTGCCGGAAGACCAGGATCTCCTCGTCGGCCTCGATCACCGTGGAGTCGCCGTCGTCGTCGGTGAGCCGGAGCCGGGGAACGTAGGGATCCTCCCGGTACGCGTAGGACACCTGGACGGTCTGGTTGGGCTGGATCACCTCGAACCCGTCTCCCTGATCGGTGTCGAGCTCCCATTTGACGACCTGGCCGTCGCGGTCGGTGCCGCTGGTCCGGATCGTCACCGCCAGGGGGGCATCACCCTCGGTGGCCCCCTGGAGGGTCAGGGAGCCGGTCGGAAGCTGGTTGGGGGGCAGGGCCTGCACGGTGTCGCGGATGTCCACCGCCACCCCGTCGTCGTCGAAGACGATGGCCCGGACCACGTACGTGCCCTGCTGGGGGAAGACGTGCTCCTGCTGGATCGCGCCGCCGAGCAGGCCGCCGCTCAGGGTCACCGGATCCGAGTCGTCCCCGAAATCGAGTACGACGCGCTCGAGGCTGCCGTCGGCGTCGACGGCGGAGAGATTGAAGGTGAACGTGTCGCGCAACGCTTCGGCGATCTCGGGGACGTGACCGAACGAGGAAACCGAGGGCGGCATGTTCCCCGGCACGGCGACGCCGACCGTGAACTCGCGGACCTCCGGGGCGGCGGTGGAGGCGATCGGGATGACGGACACCCGGACCGTGTGCTCGACCAGAAGCGGGGTGAAGTCGAACGTCGGCCCCTCGTGCACGGTCTCCCCGTCGACCTGGTACTCGACCCGGAATCCGGTCGAGTTGAGCTGGACCTGGAACCTGACGCTTTCTCCGGGGAGCACGCTGACCCGGCTCTCGCCGGGGCTGAGGATCTGGAAGTGGGTGGGGCCGGTGGGTCCTTCGTCGCAGCCGGTTACAAGGGCGCCGAGCCCGGTAATGAGCGAGACTAGGGCGAGGGACGACGAGAATCGCCTGGAAAGCATAATGGGAGTCTTCTCCGGACAGGATTCATGGCCTGGACGGGCCCATTCCGGCAGGGCCCCGTGCTAACCTCGGATTTTGATCGACGGATGGGGGGAAAAGACGATCCGCGTGAACAACGAAACGCCCCATTATAGAGGCAAGCTGGGGATAGTTCAACCCGCGGACCCGACGGAGCCTGGAACTCTCGTCGAGGTCGCCCTGCCGCTGCCCATCGATCGTGGCTTCACGTACCGTCTTTCCGAAGCAAATCATGTGCCGCCGGTCGGCGGTCGGGTCGTGGTCGGGTTCGGGAGACGTCGGGTGGTGGGGTTCGTGGTGGGATCCGTGGCCCACGCGCCGCCGGGCGTACGCGTGCGGCCCGTCCTCGAGGTGCTCGATCCCGAGCCGGTCCTCTCCGATACCGAATGGCGGCTCGCCGTCTGGATGGCGCGGTACTACCTCGCCCCGATCGGGCTCGCCCTACGCCTCTTCTTCCCCCCCGGCGCCACGTTTTCGGTCGGAAGGGGGAAGAAGGGGCGGGCCGCGCGCCGTGAGGAGCGGCTGCACGTCCTTCCGGTCGGGGCGCTGCCCCCAGAGGAGGAGGCCGAACGTCGGGAAGCCCTCCACTCCGCCCCCGGTCAACTCCGCGCGTGGGAAGCCGCGCGGCTCCTGGACCGGCCGGTCGAGCGCGCCGAGTTCGGTCGTCGGGTCGGGGTGTCGGAGGCGGTCCTCCGGTCCCTCGCCGGACGAGGCTTCCTGGCCGTCGAGTCGAGGCCGATCGTCCGCGATCCTCTCCTCGCGGGCGGCGCCGTGCTCCCGGTCGTGGCGCCCGAAGGCGCGATGACGCGGGACCAGGCGAGCGCCGTGGGAACCGTCCGGGAGATGCTGGCCGCGCGGTCCGGGGAAGCCGTCCTCCTCCAG
>DATEDS010000304.1:0-5144 GCA_035281565.1 Gemmatimonadota bacterium | reverse complement strand
CGCCGAGGGCGTCGAGACCCCGGCCCAGGTGGAGTTCCTGCGGAGTTGCGGATGCGACGAGGCCCAGGGATCGCATTTCGGCTGGCCGGTCTCGGCCGAGGAATTCGAAGCGCTGGCGTACCCCTTCGCTCAGCTCCCCCGCCGGCCCACCCGCACCTCCATCACCAGCCGCTCGTAATAAGGGCACCCCTCGCGCACCTTGAGCACGGTCGCCTCGGGGCGGTACCCCGCGTCCATGACCGGAGCCAGCCAGCGCGAGATGGTGCGCGGGACGTAGCCCAGCGTCTCGGTCCGCTCGTTGAGAACCAGGATCGCGTCCGCCCCGATCTCGTTGTCGGGCTCGCGACGCAGGACGAGCGGATCGCCGGCGTGAAGAGCCTCCAGCCGCCGGTAGCGGTTCTCGAAGCACAGGCCGTGGACGGTGCAGCGGAACTTCCGGGCGCAGCCCGGGCGCCCCAGCGGATCCGCCGGCAGAATCAGCGGTGCACCTCGACGACTTGGTCGGGTGTCGCCTGGCCTCGCGCCGCTCCGTGGGCGCGACGAAGGGCCTCGTAGAGGTCTTCCCGGCGGTCGTAGAGCCGACGCGGCTCACGAGGTGGATGGCGTTCGAGGGCATACGCGGTGAGAATCGGCAGCGCAATCGTCGTGTCGCAGTAGCAGACGACCGCGTCAGGCAGCCGATCCGGATCCACCTTGCCCCACGATACGGCTTCGGCCGGCGTCGCGCCGGACAGGCCGCCGGTGTCGGGACGCGAGTCGGTGATCTGCAGATAGTAGTCGTGGCCGGCCTCGTCGAGACCCAGGACTTCCTTGATCTGCGGCTCCGTCTGCAGCACGAAGTTCTTCGGCGAGCCACCCCCCAGGATCAGGACCGCGCTCCGTCCCCCCCTGGACTTGGCCTCCCACACGATCGCCGCCGTCTCGTTCACGTCACGGGACGGGTTGATGCGGAGCCCGAAGCCGCGTAGCTCCATCTCGGCCACGTTCATTCCGATCGAGGAGTCGCCGGGCGAGGAGGTGAAGACCGGCGCCCCGCAGCGGTGGGCCGCCGCCAGCACCGACGCCTTGCGGCCGCCGAGCGCCTTCTCCCGCTCGGCCACGTACTTCCCCGCCAGGTGGTGGAACTCGGCCGTCCCCATCTCGCGCTGGAACTCGGGCTGCGCCATGACGCGACGGAAGAACGCGTCGGTCTTGAGAAGGACCTCGTAATCGAACAGGATGTCATAGATCCGGACCACGCCGGCATCCCACAGCTCGCGGTCGTCCAGGTTCGGACGACCGCGGTGCATCTCGAGCCCGAGGCCGAAGTGGGTGTCGTGGTACAGGTTCGCCCCGGTGGACACGATCCAGTCCACGAAGCCGGCCTCGATGAGCGGGACCAGGCACGTCATCCCGAGACCGGCCGGAGTCATCGCCCCGCTCAGCGAGACCCCGACGACGACGTCCTCCTCCAGCATCTTCCGCGTGAACAGCTCGCACGCCTCCCTGAGCCGGCCGCCGTTGTAGGCCAGGAAAGCGTTCTCGACCAGGTCGGCGGCCGACTCGCCGGGTTCGATCGCGCGCGGCCGGATCGAGGCCCCCGACAGGTAGCGTTCCTTGCTCATGACGATCCCTTCAGGCCACCGTCGGGGCGAACGCCGTCGTCGAAGGCGGCGTGGGCCTGGGGGATCAGTCGCTCCGCGACGTCGGCGACGGGCGAAGTGATGAACGCGCCTGCCGCGTTGCGATGGCCGCCGCCGCCGAATCGGCCGGCGAAGCCGGCAACGTCGTAGGGCCCCGATGAGCGTAAGGACACCTTGGTCGCCTCCGGCCCGATCTCCTTCAACAGGATGGCCACCTCCACGCCCTCGATCGCCCGCAGGGTCTCCACGATGCCGTCCAGGTCATCCGGCGCCGCCCCGACCTCCTCCAGCTCGGTCAGCGGAAGGACGACCGAGGCCACCCGGCCTCGGGGCGAGAGCCGGAACCGCTCCAGGGCCCGCGCCAGCAGCCTCACCCGGGGCAGCGACCAGGACTCGAACAGGTGACGGTTGGCGTCGGTCGCCCGGGCCCCCCTCCGGATGAGCTCGGCGGCGATCTCGTGGGTTCGCTCGCGCGTATTCGAGTAGCGGAATCCCCCGGTGTCGTACGCGATGGCGACGTACAGGGCGGTCGCGATGTCAGGGGTGAAGGTGGCGCCCCACCGCTCCAGCATCTCGAACACCATGACCCCGGTCGCCGCCGCCCCGGAGTCCCGCAGGTCGAATCCGCGGATCGTGGCGGGGCCGGCGTGATGGTCGATGATCAGCGTCGGCGGCGAAAGCCGCCGGACGTGCTCGTCCAGCCGTCCGAGGCGGTTCGGGACCGCGATGTCCAGGACGACCAGGAGATCGGTTCCCCCCAGGAGCCGCTCGGCGGCGGCCGGCTCGTAGGCGACGATGGGAGGGTCGGGCTCGAGAAAGGAGAACCGGCGCGCGGTCGGATGCGGGTTGAGGATCTCGGCCTTCTTCCCGAGCCCGCGCAGGTGGAGCGCCAGCGCGACCTCGGAGCCGATGCCGTCCCCGTCGGGCTGGACGTGCGTGGTGAGGACCGGCCGGTCGGCGGCCCGGAGGAGCTCGATGGCGCGCGCATAGTCGGGGAACGCCGGTTCCGGGGCAGCCCGTGTCACGGGTCCTCCCGGTGGAACGGCTCGTCCGACAGCGGCCACACCTCGACCGGCGCTCCCGGCTCGAGCCGCCCGGAATCGGGCACGAGCGCCAGCCCGTGGGCTCGCGCCAGCGTCGAGAGTACGGCCGATCCCTGCGCCCCGGCGGGCACCGCCCGCCACCCCGCGCCGTCGGCCTCCAGCCGGCAGCGGAGGTACGTCGCCTTGCCCGGGGTTGGATCGACCGCCTCGGCCAGCCGCGCCCGGATCGGGCGGCGGAAACACGCCCGATGACCCGCCATCCGGAGGAGGGCGGGACGCACGAAGAGCTCGAACGTCACGAGCGCGCTGACCGGGTTGCCGGGCAGCGCGAAGACGGGCCGCCCACCGGGTCCGACCCCGAACGCGGTCGGCCCGCCGGGCCGGATCGCCACCCGCCAGAAGTCGAGCTCGACTCCCGCCCGGGCGAGCGCGGGCCGGACGGGGTCCCGGGCCCCCATCGACACGCCGCCCACGGTCACCACAGCGTCGCTCCCGAGCGCCGTCCGGAGCGCATTCCCGACCGCCACCTCGTCGTCGCTCACGGTGAGGGTCGCCGCCACCACGCCCCCGGCACGCTCGACCATGGTCGCCAGGCCGTAAGTGTTGGCGTCGACGATCCGGTCCGGCTCTCCGGCGCGCTCGACCCCCACCAGCTCATCCCCGGTCGAGACGATCGTCACCGACGGGCGTCGGAAGACGACCACCTCCGCGGCCCCGACCGAAGCCGCCAGGGCGATCCTGGCCGGCGTGAACGGCTCGCCTTCGGCCACGACCGTGTCGCCGCGGCGAACGTCCTCGCCCCGGACGCGGACGTGGTGGCCCGGGACGGGGGCGTGCTCGAAGGCGACCCACTCTCCGGGATCCGCATAGGCACCGGCCCCCCGCGGACCGGCCGAGGTCTCGACCGGCACGATCGCGTCCGCGTTCTCGGGCAACGGGGCCCCGGTCATGATGCGGGCCGCCGCACGGGCCGGCAGGACCTGCCCCGCGGTCGACCCTGCCGGCAGGTCGAGCGCGACAGGTAGCGGCTCGCCGGCGTGGACGTCCGCGGAGCGCACCGCGTAGCCATCCATCGCCGAGTTGTCCCAGGGGGGAAGGTCGAGGCGCGAGATCACCGGCTCGGCCGCGACACGGCCCGTGGCGTCCCGGACGGCGATCCGTTCCCCGGGCAGCCTCGGGAGGCGCGCCAGGATCCTCCGCTGCGCCTCGGCCACCGGAAGGGCCGCTTGCTGCACCATCACGTCGAGTCTAGGAAAACGGGGCGCGGGCGGCTACCGCACGGCGGCGGACGTCAGGGGATGGCGAGACGGCTGCCGGCCACGATCCGGTCCCCGTCGAGGTCATTGAAGCTCCTGAGGACCGACACCGAGACGCCGTACCGGCGGGCGATCGAAGCAAGCGTCTCGCCGGGCCGGACGCGGTGGATCACCCGCGCTCGAGCGGCGTTCGCCGGCGCCACCTCCGTCGCCGAGCCGCCGGGCCCCGGCCCGCTCCCGCCGACCTCTCGCCGCGCCACCAGGGGAGCCGGGATCCGCTCGCCCGCGGGGGTCTCGGGAGCCTCGGCGGACGGCCCGAGCTCGGCCACGCGGTCGCCGCCCGGTGCCGGGTAGCCGACCCCCGCGGCCGCCGTGCGTCCGGGGATGACCAGCCGCTCCCCTCCCTCGAGCGACGACCGCGCCCCGAGGTCGTTCTCGCGCGCCAGCTCGGCCACGCTCACCTCATAGGCCGAGGCGATGCCGGCCAGGGTCTCCCCCGCCCGCACGAGATGCACCAGGACCGGGCGGGTACGCTCCTCGGGGGTCAGCCGGGCGAAGTTGCTCCGGAACGTCTCCTCGCTCCCGCGCGGGATCTTGACCGGGAAGTTGGTCTCGCCGGGCGGAGTGCGGCCCCGGAGGAGATGGGGATTGAGCCCGCGCACCACGTCCGCGGGTACACCGGCCACCTCGGCGATGACGTCCAGGTCCGTCGACGAAGGGACCCTCACGGTGGTCCACTCGATCGCCTCCGAGCGCGGCACCCACCGGAACCCGTACTTCTCGGGCTCCTTGGCGATGATCGTCGCCGCGATCAGCTTCGGCACGTAGTTCTGGGTCTCGCTGTGGAGGCCGGTCAGCTCCCAGAAGTTGACCGTGTTGTCCCGCAGCATGGAGCGTCCGACGCGACCCTGGCCGCCGTTGTACCCCGCGGCGGCCAGGAACCACGAATCGAACATGTCGTGCAGGTCGGACAGGTACGCGATTGCCGCCTGGGTCGATCGCTCGTAGTCCCGACGCTCGTCCACCCACCGGTCGATGCGCAGCCCGTACTCGCGTCCGGTGTACGACATGAACTGCCACGGTCCGACCGCCCCGGCCCGACTGACCGCCTGGGTCGAGAACCCGCTCTCGATGAGGGCGAGATAGGCGAGATCCTCGGGGAGGCCCGCCTCTCGCAGGCGGTCCTTCAGGTACGGAAGCCAGGTAGCCGAGCGTGCCAGGTA
>DATEDS010000303.1:0-3676 GCA_035281565.1 Gemmatimonadota bacterium | reverse complement strand
CGACATCGCCCTGTTTCACGAGGGCGCGATCCGGCATACGTCGGTGATCGGCCTCGGCGGCAACAACGTCACCAATGACATCGCGATCGGGCTTCGGACGCCCGGTCGCGAGGCGGAGCGGATCAAGGAGCGGTACGGCACGGCCCTGTCGCGGCTCGTGGGCGACGACGAGGAGGTCGTGGTGCCGCGCGTGGCGGGACAGGGCGAACGGCGGGTCGGCCGACGCGTCCTCGCGTCCATCATCCAGCCCCGGATGGAGGAGATCCTGGCGCTGGTCCAGTCCGACATCCGACGCTCAGGCTGGTACGAGCGGATTCCCGCCGGGCTGGTGATGACGGGCGGCGCGTCGGCCCTGCCCGGAACGGCCGAGCTCGCGGAATCGGCGTTCGACATGCCGATCCGGATCGGCTACCCGCTCGGTGTGACCGGGCTCGTCGAATCGGTCCGTGACCCCCGCTTCGCGACCGGTGTGGGGCTCGTGCAGTACGGCCGTGGAGCGGGGATCGACGAGAACCGGTTCACCCAGGGAGACGACGACTCGTTGTGGGGGCGGGTGCTCGTGAGGATGCGGGAATGGCTCGAGGACTTTTTCTAGGAAGGGTTTTACTTTGATCGGGACCGGGACGCACCACCGACCCAGCGTCCGTCTGACCGGGACCGGACGGGGGACACCAACCGCACCAGCCAGGAGGAGACATCATGCTGTTCGAGCTCGATGACGCCCAGGAGCAGAACGCCCGGATGAAGGTGGTCGGCGTGGGCGGAGCCGGCGGCAACGCCGTCAACCGGATGATCGAGGAGCGGGTCGCGGGCGTGGAGTTCATCTCCGTCAACACCGACGCGCAGGCGCTCGCCCACTCCGACGCGCATCGCAAGATCCAGGTCGGCCGGACGCTGACCCGCGGCCTCGGCTCGGGATCGAAACCCGACATCGGCCGGGAGGCCCTGCTCGAGGACCAGGACGAGGTGGCCGAGGCCCTCGACGGAGCGGACATGGTGTTCGTGACCGGCGGCATGGGGGGCGGCACCGGGACCGGCGCCTCGCCGATCATCGCGCAGATCGCCAAGGAGCGCGGGGCGCTCACGGTCGGCATCGTGTCCAAGCCGTTCCTGTTCGAGGGACGCAAGCGGATGCAGGTCGCCGAGGACGGCATCGCGCGGCTAAAGGAGGTCGTCGATACGCTGATCGTCGTGCCGAACGAGCGTCTGCGCTCGGTCGTGGACAAGGACACGACCGTGCAGGAGGCGTTCCGGGTGGCCGACTCGGTCCTGCTGAACGCCACCCGCGGGATCTCGGACCTGATCACGGTGACCGGCCTCGTCAACGTGGACTTCGCCGACGTCAAGACGATCATGACCGAGACCGGTCAGGCCCTCATGGGCACCGGCTTCGGCGTCGGCGAGAGGCGGGCGGTGGAGAGCGCGGCGCAGGCCATCTCGAGCCCGCTCCTGGAGGACATGTCGATCGCCGGCGCGAGCGGGGTCCTCATCAACATCACCGGCGGTCCCGACCTCTCCCTCCACGAGGTGAGCGAGGTCTCGTCGGTGATCCACGACGCCGCGGGCGAGGACGCCAACATCATCTTCGGTGCCGTCATCGACCCGAACCTGAAGGGCGAGATCCGGGTCACCGTGATCGCCACCGGGATCGGCGGCCAGGCCCGGCGGACCGAGCCCGTCCAGCGATCCGAGCCGGCGCGCATCGATGAACGGCTCGCGGAGCGGTCGCCGGCGGCGGTGGCGGCCGCCGATGGTGAAGCGGGAGAGGCGGACGAGCTGGACGACCTCCTTTCCGCCTTCGACCTGCAGAACGGCAACCGCAAGGACGACCTGGAGATCCCGGCCTTCATCCGGCGGCAGATGCGGTGACGGGGCCGAACGTGGGCCGTGGGGGGGCCTGGTACGCGGTCCGGACCCCGTTTCTGATCGCCCTGGCGCTGGCCGTGGGGGCATGGTGGGCGCTGGATCCCGACCCGGCGGCCGCCCCCCGGACGGTGGTCGCGGCGGCGCCGAAGGCGCCCCCCGTCATCGTCGACACGCTGCGCCCCAACGAGACCCTGTCGGACGTCTGGGACGAGCACGGCCTCGACAGGAACGACCTGGTCGAGCTGGTCGAGGCGGGCGAGCCGCTCTTCTCCTGGCAGCGTCTGCGAACGGGGACGGTCTCGGAGTTCAGCTTCTTCCCGAGCGGTCTCGTGCGTCAGGTCGCATTGCGGCTCGACCGTGACCGCCGGGTCATCTTCCGGCGCCGGGCCGGCTCGTTCGAGGGACAGATCGTGGAGACCCCCTTCCGCCGCACCGGCCGGCAGTTCTCGACCTGCGTGGACGGCTCGCTGTGGGACGCGTTCTCCGGGATGGGTGAGGACCCGACCCTGGCGGTGATCCTGGCCGAGATCCTCGGCGCTCAAGTGGACTTCTACACCGACGTCCACGCCGGCGACTGCCTCGATCTCGCGCTCACCGCCGATGTCCGGCCCGACGGTTCCTACCGCGTGGTCTCGCTGGACGCGGTCCGGCTCGATCTCAAGGCGGGACCGCACGAGGCGTACCGGTTCTCGGTCTCCGGCGACCGGGACGACTGGTACGATGGCGAGGGCCGGTCGCTCAAGCGGCGCTTCCTGCGCAGCCCGCTCAAGTTCACGCGGATCTCTTCCGGCTTCGGGATGCGACGCCACCCGATCACCCGTCGCCGGGCGGCCCACCACGGGGTCGACTACGTGGCGCCGGTGGGGACCCCGGTCCAGGCTTCCGGAGACGGCGTGGTGAGGCGCGCGGGACGCAACGGCGGCCACGGGATCTTCGTTGAACTCCAGCACGGGAAGAGCTATCGTACGTCGTACAGTCACCTTTCCCGGATTGCCAGGGGCATTCGCTCCGGCTCCCCCGTACAGCAGGGACAGGTCATCGGCTACGTCGGCTCGACGGGCATGTCGACCGGCGCACACCTCGACTACCGCTTCATGAAGGACGGACGCTATGTCGACCCGCTTTCGACGGACCTCCCCACGGCGGAGCCCCTGGATGGCAAGGACCTGGAACGGTTCCTTCTGGAGCGGGACGCGCTTCGCGGGCGGCTCGCCGCCGCCGGACCCGGCAGCCGCCTCATCCGGCGGGCCGGCGTCCCCGACCGGGATTCGGGCGTCGGGCGCTAGACGGCTCCTCCTGATCCTGCTCGCCGCGGCGGTCCCGGCGGCGTGCGGCGACGCGGGCGGCCCGTCCGGCATGGACGACGATCCCCCCGCCCCCCCGGACCTGGACCTGATCGCGGTCGTGCCACCGGTGCCGGGCCCTCTCGCGCTGGTCGTGGGGGAGGAGGGCGCGGTCGAGGCCGCGGTCCTGGTCCGGGTGGTGAACCCTGATGCGTCGATCCGCGAGGGAACAACCGTCGAGGCGACGACGACGGCCCAGGCCGACGGGAGCTTCACCCTCCAGGTGCCGGCCGAGCTCGGCGACGATCTGGTGATCACCGCGCTGGACGACGCCGGGAACGAGAGCCTGGCGGTGACGGCGACATCCGGGCCCGAGCCGGATCCCTTCACCGGCGAGGACCTCGCGGACGTCGAGATGTTCCTGTTCGCCAACCAGACCGGCGCGATCACGCTACCCTTCACCACCGGGGACGAGCGCTTCGTGGTCGTCGCCCAATCGCTGAGCCCGTCCACGGGGCCGTTCGAGA
>DATEDS010000302.1:0-5801 GCA_035281565.1 Gemmatimonadota bacterium | reverse complement strand
GGGCCCGGTCCATGATCTCGGGGGTGATCTCATCGATGCCGCGCTCGACCGCGTATTCGCCGTAGATCTTCTTCACCATGCCGCGCACGAAGGTCGGAACCGACTGGAGCCGCAGCCGGGCCTCCTCGCTCCACCTGACCGATCCGGCGGTGGCGGGCGCCGGGTCCAGGAAGGCGTCGCCTCCGCTGGCGAGCGCCGAGCGGACGAGCTCCATCGGCTGCTCCGGCACCGACCGTCCGCCGACCTGGATGCCGAGCCCGCTGACGAGCCGGGTCTCCATCGGGTTGGTGAGGAGGGCGATCTCCCGCGCACAGGTTGGACACCCGTAGACGACGGCCATCGTGCCGTCGCCCGGGAGCTGCCGCTCGGAGTACTCCATCACGGCGTCACACGTCACGCAGAGGAACTTCACGCGCGGCCGCCGATCTCGGCCTCGAGGCGATCGGCGAGGGCCCGAAGGGCCCGGCTGGCGGGGGCGTCCGGCTCGACGATCGCGAACGGCCGGCCGTCGTCAGTGGCCACCGCCAGCCGCGGGTCGAAGGGGATCTCCGCCCACCGCGCGAGACCGGTGTCGGCGGCGAGTCTCCCGGCCCCGTCGGCCTCGAAGAGCCGGGTCTCGCGCCCGCACTCCGGACAGCGCCAGGCGGTCATGTTGGCGACCAGCCCGGTCACCCGGATCCCGGCCTCGCGGGCCAGCCGTGCCGAACGGGCGACGCCGGCTCGGGCGGCCTCGGAGGGCGTCGTCACGAGAAGGAGGGCGTCCAGCCCCGGGAGGATCTCGAGGATCCGGGCCAGACGGTCGGTGCCGGGCGGCAGGTCGAGCAGGAGGAGATCCAGGTCTCCCCACGCCGTGTCGGCCAGAAACTCCCGCGCGGTGCCGGCTTCGAGCGTCCCCTGCCAGGCGAAGGCGCCCTCCTCCGGGCCCTTCCAGCGGACGGTAGCGTCCGCCGAGGCGAGCAGGAGGTCCATCGACATGAGCCGGACGCCCAGGGTGCCCTGGGCCGGTCGAACGCCGTCCTCGCCCACGGATAGGGGCGCCCGGGGGGCGCCCAGCATCCGCGCCAGGGTGGGGCCGTGCAGATCGAGGTCGGCGGCCCCGACCGCGCGCCCCCGGGAGGCCAGTACGGCGGCCAGATTCGCGGTCACCGAGCTCTTCCCCACCCCGCCCTTGCCGCTCGCCACCGCCGCGACGGCGCCGATACGGCTCAGGCGATCGGAGAGCCGGCGGGCCTGGTCGCGGATCTGGGCGACGACCCCTTCGGCTCCCGGATCGGCCACCTCGTGGTAGGTCCGGATCGAGTGCCCGCCGCCGGCGCGGGGGCTCGTCCCGGCGGTCATGCCGTCTGGGCGGGCACGATCTGACGGCCCGAGGCGTCCAGGACGGAGAGGGCATCGACCGGGCACGCCTCGCACGCCCGGAGGAGCCGCTCGCGCGGCGCGAGATCCGGCTCGGCGAAGGCGACGATCCCTTTGTCATCGAGGACGAAGGCTCCGGGCGCCTCGTCCAGGCAATCGGCGAACCCCACGCAGAGGAGCCGGTCGATCCGGACCGTCAGCTCGCCGACCCGGCGCTCGACCGTGTCGACGGTCACGGCTTCTCCGGAACGAAGGCGACGATACGGAGCGGTCCCCCCGTCCCCTCGGCGATCTTCATCGGCAGCGCCACGACCCAGGCCCCGGTCGGGGGGACCCGCTCCAGGGCGGCCACGTTCTCGAAGATCGGGACGTCCGCTTCGGCCAGCACCTGATGGGCGCGAAAGTCGGTCGACTGGCCGTGATCGATGGAGGCCGTGTCGATCCCGACCGCGCGGACCCTGCGTTCGGCCACGAGCCAGGCAGCGGCCGTGGGGTCGAGACCGGGGAAGTGGAGCTCGGCGACCGCGTCGGCGCCACGGCGGGCCGTGCCCAGGTACCGCTCGGCGTCGGGCCACCGCTCGCTCCAGCCCGTCCGCAGCAGGACGATCGAGCGGTCCGGAATCCGCCCGTGCCGTCCCTCCCACGCCTCGAAGGCGGACACGTCGACCAGGAGGTCGGGGTCGGCGGCGGCGGCACCCGTCACGTCGATCACAACCGCCGGTCCGATCAGATCGTCGAGCGGGATCTCGGCGGCCGTTCGCTTCCCCTCGGCAAAGTGGATGGGCGCGTCCAGGTGGGTCCCGCCATGCTCGGCCGCGGTGAACGAATTGGCCGCATACCACCACCCGCCTTCGGTACGGCCGTGGGCGACGACCTGGAGCTCGAACGGGGCCGCGGTCGGCCAGTACACCGTGCTGTCGCCAAAGGCATGAGTGAGATCGACGGGAACGCCCGACGGTTCCTGGGCCAGACAGGGCCTCCAGGCGCCGGCCACGGCCAGGGTGACCGTCAGGGCCGCCAGCACCGCCTCCGGAAGCCGTCCGCGGCTCACGGAAGCGTCCGCCGGGGGATGAGGAGCAGCGCGCCCCCGGCCACCGCCAGGCCGACCCCGAGCCACATGGGGATGGGCAGCGGCTCCTTCCTCTCGTAGCGGATCTCGATCCCGGCCGACTCGACCGACTGAGTCTCCCGGGTCGTGCCGAAGGCTCGGAGGAGGATCGTGAGGAGACCGAGCACGAGGAGGACGACCCCGAGCACCTTGGTCCATCGCATGGGAGCTATCCTATCGCGCCCCCCGGCGGGACACCAGCCACGCGCTCGACGGGCTTCCCGGGGCCGAGGCCGCCCCTTACCCTGTCGGCATGGTGCCGGACCCCTCCCGCTTCACGCCGGCCGAGCGGCGGATCGTCCAACGCCTCTCGACTCCGCTTGCCGTCCAGCGGTGGCTACGCTCCATGCCGTACAACTGGGAGGCCACGGTGAGGACCTTCCGCGGGGTCGCTCGCGAGAAGCGCGCCAACTGCCTGGAGGCGGTGCTGGCGGCGGCCACGATCCTCGAAACGCACGGGTACCCGCCGCTCGTCCTGGACCTCGAGTCCCAGGACGGGCTGGATCACGTCCTCTTCGTGTTCCGCCAACGGGGCCGGTGGGGATCGATCGGGAAGTCCCGCGATCCGGGGCTGCATGGACGGAAGCCGCTCTTCCGCCGGGTACGGGATCTCGTCTACAGCTACGTGGACCCGTACGTCGACGGCTCGGGTCGGATCGTGGGCTACGCCGTGTTCGGGATGGATGCCCTCACCCGCGCCGACTGGCGGCTGGCCGAGGGCAACGTGCCGTCGGTCGAGCGCGGCCTGGTCGGGGGCGCGCACGTCCCGCTACGGACGAGCGATCGGCGCTACGACCGTGCGCTCGAGCGGTACCGATCGTTCCGGGCCCGGCATCCCGATCTGCCCGTCGACGACTACCCGGACAAGCACCGCTGGATGTGACGCGCGGCGTGGCCCCTTCGCTCAGGTGCCCTCGACGTCCACCCCCGACAGGGCCCGGTCCACCTGCCTGAAGACCTCCGGCTCGAGATCCAGGTCCGCCGCCACGACGCTTTCCTCCACGTGCCGGACCTGCGTGGCGCCCACGATGACGCTGGAAACCTCGGGCCGCCGCAGACACCAAGCGATCGCGAGCTGGGCCGGCGTGCAGCCCGCCTCGTGGGCCACCTGCACGAACCCACGGACGGCATCCAGCACCTTCGTTCGCAGATACCGTCCCATGAAGCCGGCGTGCCGCCCGGCGGCGCGGCTTCCGGGCGGCACTCCGGCCCCGGCCTCGTACTTCCCCGTCAGGACGCCCTGGGCGAGCGGCGACCAGACGACGTTGCCGAGCCCCAGCTCGCGGGTCGTCGGGAAGACGTCCCTCTCGACTCTCCGTTGCAGGGCGTTGTACTCCGGCTGGTCGCTGGACGGCGACGACCAGCCCCTCGCCCGGCACGTCTCGACCGCGCTCCGGATCTGATCCGCGGTCCACTCCGAGACCCCCCAGTACAGGACTTTCCCCTGGCGGACGAGATCGTTCATGATGCCGCACGTCTCTTCGAGCGGTGTCTCGTCGTCGTAACGGTGGCACTGGTAGAGATCGACGTACTCCACGCCCAGGCGGTCGAGGGAGGCATGGCACTGCTCGAAGACGTGCTTGCGGGAGAGGCCTTGGTCGTTCGGACCGTCCCCCATCGGGAAGTAGACCTTGGTGGCCAGGACGTACGAATCGCGGGGGAACTCGGCGAGGGCGCCGCCCATGATCCGCTCGGCCTCCCCGTGGGCGTAGACGTTGGCCGTGTCGAATAAGTTGACACCGAGCTCGTAGGCCCGCCGGATGCAATCGCCCGCCGTCCGCTGCTCGACCGAGCTTCCGTAGGTCAGCCACGAGCCCAGACCGACGGCGGACACCTGCAGTCCGGCCTCGCCCAGCCGGCGGTACTCCATGCGGCCTCCTTCCAGGGAAATTCGGCGCGCGCAGGGGCCCAGGTATAGGCGTAGCCCGCGCGCGGCGGCCTTCGGCCTACTACCGCCCCGAGACGTCCTCCGGGATCTCGCACCCCTCCCGGCGCCGCGTGTCGGCGATCTGGAAGATCTGCCATCCGTCCTCGGACCGGTAGAGCTGGAAGGCATCGATTCCGCAGTGGCTGAACGTCGCGCCGAGGTAGAACGCGTACGGAACCCATACGGTGGCCAGGCGGCCGTCGATCCGGACCTCCGGCTCCCAGATCCGCTCGTCCCACGTCTCCTCGTGCGGGCTCCCTACCGCGGCTATGAACCCGTCCATCGCCTCGGCGCGCAGGGCCGGGCCGCCCTCGCCGTCGGCCACGCTGACCAGCCGCGCCTCCGGATGGAGGGTCGACCGGACGGCCGAGCTGTCCGCCGCACGCATGCCGTCGAACAGGGCCTCCACGACGGCCAGGACCTCCGTCTCGTCGGCGGGCGAGGGCTGGGCATGCACGGGATGGGCGAGGACGGTCAGGGCGGCCGCGGCGAGGGCCGCCGTCACCGCCGGGATGCCGGTCGTCATCGGAGACTCCTTCGGGACGGGTTGGGGTGGACGATCACCGGCGTTGGACGCCGGCCGGCCGGGCCGCGCTCAAAAACCGACCGCCCCGGCGGCGATCACGCGCCGCCGGAGGCCCCATCCGTCAGGGAATCCCGTATCTCGCCTGGAGCCAGTCGTGGACGGCTTGAACGTCGGCGTCACTGAGCGTTCCGCGATACACCAGCACCTCGGCCACGTAGCCGTCCAGCCGCGCACCGTATGTCCCCTGCTTCCCGAGCAGGATCGCCGTCGGATTCACGGTCTTCGTCGTCGTGCCGGCCGGTGCGCCGTCGATGAAATGCTCGGCGAGCGAGTTCCCCAGCGACTGTCGGAAGGTCTGGACGACCCATCGGCCGGCCGTCACCGACGGACCGTTCATGTACGCGCCGTTGTAGGCCCGATACAGGCCCGCGTAGGGCCCCATGAAGAACGACGCCCCGCCGTTCAGGAGATAGCCCGACTGAGCGGCGCGCGAGCTGTACACGGCGAAGATCGTCGTCGAGGTGAATGGATCTGCCGCCGTCGCCATTCCATCGTTGCTGGCATCGAAGAAGACGGCGGGGAGCCCGTTGATCTGATTCGTCCGGTAGACCGGCCGTTTGGACGCCGTCGACTGGGTGGCGTGGTTGCCGACGCCGGACATGTCCGGCCAGTTCGCCACGGCGTCGCCATCGGCGAGCCCCTGGATCTCATCGGCCCGTAGCCACAAAATGAGCCCCGAGATGGAGCCGGGTCCCGGCTCGGCGCTCGCCGAAACCGTCACCGAGGTCGAGGCCTCGTCCGTGCCGCCGTCGTCGTCGCTAACCGTGAGCGTCACCGTGTAGGTGCCTCCCGCGGCGTAGGTGTGGGAAGGACTCTGGGCCGTG
>DATEDS010000301.1:0-2477 GCA_035281565.1 Gemmatimonadota bacterium | reverse complement strand
ACCCGCGGCGTGGCCTTTCGCGAGGTGCGGCTGCCGCGGACGGCCGAAGGTCGCGCTCGGCTGGCCGAGGTGGCGCCCGACGCCCGGACGTTCCCGGTCATCGTCATCGACGGGGTGCCGATCGGCGGCTACGCGGACCTCGTCGAGTGGGACCGGGCCGGCCGGCTGGCCGTGGAGACCGCGTGAGCCCGGCCCTCGAGCGCGTCCGGGAGGAGCTGGTCGCGCGTGGTTGGGACGGCGTCCTCGCCACGCCCGGGATCAACCTGGCGTGGCTGACCGGAGTCTCCAACCACGCCACGCTGGAGCGCTCGGAGCGCCTGGTCTGTCTGGGCCTCCCCGTCCGGGGGGATCCCTGGATCCTCTGCCCCGCCTTCGAGGGCGAGCGGATGGGAGGAGCCGTCCCGTGGGCCCGGGTCGAGACGTGGGAGGAGGCGGAGGATCCGTTCGCCAGGGCCGCGCGGCGGCTGCCGACCGGGGAGACGTGGGCGGTCGAGCCCTCGACCGCCTACCACGACGCGTGCCGGCTGGCGGAGGGGACCCCCGCCCGGCTCGTCGACGGCGCGGCGCTGTTCGAGGCCCTTCGGCGCGCCAAGACGCCGGCCGAGATCGAGGTCCTGGGGCGGGCGATCCACGCGGCGTGGCAGGTATTCGACGAGGTCGTGGCGTCCTTGGCCGCGGGCGACACCGAGCGGGAGGTAGCGGACCGGATCGCGGACGCCTTCGGGCGGCGCGGGTTCGAGCCGTGGTCGCTGGTCCAGTTCGGTCCTTCGAGCGCGGTGCCGCACGGCGAGCCCGGTGAGCGGCGGCTCGAGCGCGGGCAGGCCGTCCTTCTCGACTGGGGGGGATGGAAGGACGGGTTCTCCGCCGACCTGACCCGCACGTTCTGGTGGGACGGGGAGGCCCTGGACGCCGAGGACTCGCCCGCGGAGTTCCGCGGGATCCTGGAGACCGTCCGCTCGGCCCAGCAGGCCGCCCTCTCCCTGATGGGCCCGGGCGTCCGGTGCGGCGACGCGGACGAGGCGGCGCGCGCGGTCATCCGCAAGTCCGGTTACGGGGAGCGGTTCACGCACCGCCTGGGACACGGCCTCGGACGGGAGATCCACGAGCCGCCCTACCTGGTGTCCGGAAGCGAGGTCGAGCTCGCGCCGGGCGACGTCGTGACCGTCGAGCCGGGGGTCTACCTGCCGGGGAAGTTCGGGGTGCGGTGGGAGGACGACGTGCGGGTGACGGACGACGGCGTCGAGGTCCTTTCGAACAGAGGGCGCCGGTGATCTACTCTCGACCGCCCTCGGTCCCGCACACCCACTCGTAACTGCCGACCGGCGGACCGGCCGGGACGAGACCGCCCAGGAACGTGCTCGAATTGTCGGTGTCGGGGCTCGAGTTGCCCGGCGAGCGGCTGTAGACGATGTCGCCGGTGCGCCGGTCGAAGGTGGTCAGGTCGCCGGTCGAGATCACCGGCTGCATGAGGCTCGACGTCGAGCCGTTCATGTGACCCATCCCCATCCCGTGGCCGATCTCGTGGGCGAGCACGGCGTAGCGCACGCCGGCGTCCGCGATCCCGCCGAACCGGAGCCAGATCTGGACGCTCGAGATGGCCCGGGTGCTGGACCAGAAGGTGCGCGCGAGGCCGACCGCCTGCGGTCCCGCGTATCGATCCGGGTCTTCGTCGAACGCGATCACGATCGCGCCCGGGGTCCCCTCCGACGGCGGCGAGCCGGTGACCGTCACCGTGGCCGAGATCGTTCCGCTCGACCAGTCCTGGACGATGTCGCGGGCGACGTCCGCGGCCTCGTCGATCCACGTCTGCGGAACCGGGCCGCCACCCGGGAAGTTGTGGGCGGTCGTGTCGATGTAGATCTTGGGATTCTGGATCCAGCGGATCGTGCGCGGCTCGTACTCGCGGGCCACGTCGTTGAAGGGCTGCATGGCGAAGCTTGACGGGATCACCTCCCAGCGGTCGTCGCTGCCGCGGGCGAACGTGCTGCGGGTGTGGATCGAGCCGCCCTGGATCGTCAGGTCGCGGAGCGAGGACGACGGATCTCCCGGGATCGCGAAGTCGCCGCTGCCGTCGGTGGTGGTGGTCTCCCCTGCGAAGCTCACGGTCAGCCCCGAGATTCCGGCCCCGCTGAACTGGTCCACGATCCGGCCCGCCAGCGCGGTCGAGCCGTCCGGCGGCGGGGGTGGCGGTGGAGCCGGCCCGGGCGGCGGCGAGCCCGACTCCACCTGCATGCGGACGACGAGGTCGCCAGAACCGCCGTTCGACGAAAACGTGAAGCGCGTCTCGTACGATCCCGCGGTCAGGCCGTCGCGGGAAACCGTCACGACCACCGGCTGGGTCGTGTGCCCATTGACCGTGCCCGAGTTTCTCGAGAGGGTTGCCCACGAGGCGCCGCCGCTCGCCGACCAGGTGAGCGGCTTTCCGCCCGTGTTCATGACGCCCGCGGTCTGGCTGGTCGTCGAGGTGCGCAGGTCGA
>DATEDS010000300.1:0-7755 GCA_035281565.1 Gemmatimonadota bacterium | reverse complement strand
GCCGCTCGTCGGTCCAGCCTCCGTTTACGTGGTACGGCGCGTATTGCACGAAGATCGACATCACGTGCTTTCCCGGCGGCGCCATTCCCGGATCGATCAGCGAGGGAATGACGATGTCGAGAAAGGGGCGCCTCGAGAAATCGCCGTACTTCGAGTCGTCGTAGGCACGCTCCAGGTAGTCCACGCTCGGGGCGATCGCGATGGCCCCCCTGAGGTGAGGTCCGTCGCCGGGCAGGGCGGTGAAGCTGGGCGGCTCGGAGAGGGCGAGGTTCACCTTGCCCGAGGAGCCGCGGAACCGGAAGCGCCGGACCGCCTCCAGGAGGTCGTCCGGCAGATCGCCCGGCTCGACCATCTCGAGGAACGTCCGCCGGGGATCGAGCCCCGAGACCACCGCCCGGGCGTGCACCTCCTCTCCGCCATCCAGGACCACTCCCGTCGCCCGGCCATGGTTGACGAGCACCCGGTGGACGGGAGCGCCGGTGCGGATCTCGGCCCCGAAGCCTCGCGCCGCGGAGGCGATCGATTCGCTCACCGCCCCGGTTCCCCCGCGCGCGAACCCCCATGCCCGGAAGACGCCATCGATCTCGCCCATGTAGTGGTGGAGCAGCACGTACGCGGTACCGGGCGAGCGGGGCCCCAGGAAAGTCCCGATGATCCCGCTCGCCGACTTGGCGGCCTTCAGGGCCTCGCTCTCGAACCACTCCGCCAGATAATCCGCGGAGCTCATCGTCATGAGCTTGACGAGGGCATGGAGATCCTTCTCTCCCAGGTCCCGGAAGTGCTTCGCCAGCCGGCCCAGGTCCCGCAGGTTCCCCGGGCGCAACGACGTGGGGTCGGGCGGCGAGATGTCCAGGACCGGCTTGACCGCCATCGCCATCCGCTGCATGAGATGCCCGAACTGCTGATACGCGTCGGCATCCCGGGGTGAGTGGCGATAGAGCTCGGCGCGGGTCTCGTCGGGATCGGCCCACGTCGCCAGATAGTCGCCGTCCGGGAGCGGGTTGAACGTGCTTTCGAGCGGCACGATGTGGAGGCCGTGTCCGGGAAGATCGAGGTCGCGGATGATCTCCGGCCTCAGCAGGCTCACGACGTAGGAGAAGACCGAGAAGCGGAAGCCCGGGAAGACCTCTTCGGTGACGGCCGCACCGCCGAGGACCGGCCGGCGCTCGAGGACGAGGACCTTCCGCCCCGCGCGGGCGAGATACGCCGCGCAGACGAGGCCGTTGTGGCCCCCGCCGATCACCAGGACGTCGTAGGAGCGTGAGGACGGCAACGTCAACCGCGCTTCCGTTCGGGGTCGAAGAAGGGCGTCTTCACGACCGTCGCCCGGGCCTTCTTCCTGCGGTGCTCGATCGTGACCTCGAGCGCGACCTCGGTGCCGGGCTCCGAGCGCGAGCTCTCGAGGTGGGCGAGCGCGAGAACCTTCTTGAGCAGCGGCGACCAGCACCCGCTGGTCGCATAGCCGACCTGTTCCCCGTCGGCGTAGACGGGCGTGCTCGTCCGCCAGGCGGTGGTCGGCAGCTGGGGCGGCAGCCCGACCTCGGTGAAGAGCGCCTCCAGCGAGTCCCAGTCGACCACCAGGCCCCGGAGCGCCCACGCAGAGCCGCGCTCGCGTTCCGCCTCGAGGGCCGGCTGCCCCACGAACGGCGCCTTCTCCCGAGCCACGGTCCAACCCAAGTTGAGCTCGAAGGGGGACGACTTCTGCGGCTCGATCATGGCCCGCCTCGCGGACACGTAGTCCACGTCGATCAGCAGCAGCCCGGCTTCGATACGCGCCACGTCCATCGCCAGGAGTCCCGTCGGTAGAATGCCGTAGGGAGCCCCCGCCCCGATCAGCAGATCCCAGAGCCGCTCGGCGCGATCGTTCCCGACCCAGATCTCGTATCCCAGGTCGCCGGTATAGCCGGTGCGCGTGACGGTGACCGGAATTCCCCCCAGCCGGGCGTGCGCCGCGCGGAAGAAACGGAGATCGGTGACATCTCTGTCCGCCACCGCCTCGAGGATCTCTCGTGCCAGGGGTCCCTGGAGAGACAGGGCGGCCGTCTCGCCCGTCTCGTCCTCGATCTCCACGTCCATCCCGACAGCGTTCTGATGGAGCCAGCGCAGGTTGGGGTGGGCCGAGGTCAGCCGGAAGCGGTCCTCCTCGAGCCGCGTCACCGTCCCGTCGTCGATCACCTTCCCCTCGGCGTCACACCACGGCGTGTACAGGACCTGTCCCACCGCGCAGCGGGCCACGTTTCTGGTGATGATCCGGTCGAGGAGACCCGTCGCGTCCGGACCGCGGATCCGGTACTTGAAGAGCGGTGTCACGTCGATGAGAGCGGCCGTGCCACGGATGGCCGCGTACTCGAGATCGTGCACGAGCTCGTACGAGGAGGCCACCACGTAACCCGCCCATCGCCGCCAGGTCTGGCCACGCACGAGCGCCGCGGTCCGGGTATGAAAGGGAGTCGTCTTGATCGCGCTCATCACCATCGACGGGCCGGGAGTCCGGTCTGGATTTTTGAACCATTAGTTCATATTATGAAACTAGTTGGCCGTTACGGATCCCGTCAAGGAGGTGCCTCCGGATGCCGACCAAGCCGTACGCGGGGACACAGTCCGTCCGGCGCGCCATGAGCCTCCTGAAGGTGTTCAGCGACGAGCGGCCGGAATGGGGGCTGACCGAGATTGCGCGCGAGGCGCGTCTCAACAAGACCACCGCGTACCGCCTGCTGACGGCTCTCGAGGCCGAGGGAATGGTGGCCCGCGGCCCGGTCACCGAGGCGTGGCGGCTGGGTCCCGAAGCGATCACCCTGGGTGCCCTCGCACTGCGCTCGAACGACCTCATGGCGGCCGCCCGGCACGAGCTGGAGGCGCTCGTCCGGGAGACCGGCGAAGCGGCTTCGCTGGAGGTCCTGGTCGGCGACCAGGTCGTGATCCTCGACGGCGTCGAGGGTCCCTCGGTGGTCGGCGCGAGCCCCGAGGTCGGCACCCGCTGGCCGGCCCATGCGACCTCGACCGGAAAGGTCCTGCTGGCGGCCGAGCGGGCCGGCCTCGGAAAACGGCCCGGCGGGCGGGTGGGGAGCCTCCCCCGTCGGCTGAGGAGGCTGACCCCCCGGACGATCACCGATCCCGGCCGGCTGGATCGCGAGCTCGAGCGCGTGCTGGATAGGGGCTGGGCGACGGCGATCGAGGAGCTCGAGGTCGGGTACGTCGCGGTCGGCGCGCCGGTCCGCGACCACGACCTCCGCGTGCTGGCGGCGATCAGCGTCGGCGGGCCCGCGTCGCGCCTGAGCGGGGACCGGATCCCGGTGCTCGCCCGGCGTGTCGTCCGGACCGCCGATCGGGTCTCCCGGCGGCTGGGTGGCCGGGGCGGTTTCCTGGACCAGGAGGGAAGAGCCGTCTCCACCGCATCGACGGCCGGAACGCGTTAGGTCAGGGCGGCGGGGGCGGCGACGCCTCCTGGACCAGCCGGTCCACGAGGTGGTCCAGATCCATCGTTCCCAGCTCGCCTTCGGCGTGCGAGCGCACGCTCACCTTGCCGGTCCCCACTTCGCGCTCACCCACCACCAGCATGTACGGGACCTTGTGAACCTCGGCGTCGCGGATCTTGTAACCGACTCCCTCGCGTCGCGCATCGACGTGCGCCCGCAGCCCGCGCCGGTGGAGATGCTCGGCCACACTCCCGGCATACTCTATGAACACGTCGCTCACCGGGACGATCCGGACCTGCTCGGGGGCGAGCCAGGTCGGGAAGGCTCCCCCGTAGTGCTCGATCAGGATCCCCATGAAACGCTCGATCGAGCCCAGGATGGCGCGATGAATCACCACCGGCCGAGCCTCCGTCCCCTCCGGCGTGGTGTACCAGAGGTCGAACCGCTCGGGCAGATTGAAGTCGCACTGGATCGTCGAGAGCTGCCACTTCCGCCGCAGGACGTCGGTGACCTGGAAATCGATCTTGGGGCCGTAGAAGGCGCCCTCTCCGGGCGACTGCCGGTACTCGAGCCCGTTCGCCTCGAGCGCGTTTCTGAGCGCCGCCTCGGCCTTGTCCCACACCTCGTCCGACCCCAGCCGGTTGTCCGGCCTGAGCGACAGATCGATCGCGATCTCGAACCCGAACACGTCCTCCATGACGTAGCGCACGAGACCGATCAGCGACGTCACCTCCGTCTGGATCTGATCCGGCGTGCAATAGATGTGGGCGTCGTCCTGGACGAACGTCCGGACGCGGAAGAGCCCGGTCACGACGCCGGACTTCTCGAACCGATGGAGGCGCCCGAAGTCGGCGTAGCGGAGGGGCAGGTCGCGGTACGACCGCTTGTGCGCCGCGTATACGTAGACCGACGCCGGGCAGTTCATGGGCTTCACCGTCATCTCGCGCTCGTCGACGGTGGTGAAGAACATGTTCTCCTTGTAGTGCTCGTAGTGACCGGAGCGGTGCCACAGCTCGACGTCGTAGATCTGCGGCGTCACGATCTCGTCGTGAGGCCATCCGTCGGCATGCAGCTCGCGCATGAACCGCTGGAGACGGTTGTAGATCCATGCTCCCTTGGGATGGAAGTACGGGCTGGCTGGAGCGTTCGGATGAAACGAGAACAGGTCCAGCTCCTTGCCCAGCTTGCGGTGATCCCGTTTCCGCGCCTCCTCGAGGCGCTCGAGGTGATCATCGAGCTCCTTGCGGGAGAAGAAGGCCGTGCCGTAGATCCGGGTCAGCATCCTGTTGCGCTCGTCGCCGCGCCAGTAGGCGCCCGCCGTCGACAGGAGCTTGAAGGTGCCGAGGCGGCCGGTTGCGGGAACGTGCGGCCCGCGGCACAGGTCGAGCCACTCTCCCTGCCGGTACAGGGTCAGCGTTTCCCCGGCCGGGATCGCTTCCACGATTTCGACCTTGTACGTCTCCCCCAGATCCCGGAAGAGCTGAACGGCGGCGTCCCTGGCGATCTCCTGGCGCTCGATCGCCAGGTCCTCCTCGACGATCTTCCCCATCTCGGCCTCGATGGCTTCGAAGTCATCGGGAGTGAACGGCTCCTCCCGGTCGAAATCGTAGTAGAAGCCGCCCTCGATGACGGGACCGATGGTCACCTTCGCCTCGGGCCAGAGCCGCTGGACCGCCTGGGCCATGAGGTGGGCGGTCGAGTGGCGGTAGACTTCCAGTGCCCGCTCGTCCCGCGGGGTCAGGATCCGGAGGCGGACGTCGCCTTCCAGGGGCCGGGACAGATCCCAGGGCCGGCCGTCGACCTCGGCCACCAGGGCGGCCCGCGCGAGGCCGGGACCGATCCGCGCCGCCACGTCGGCCGGGGTTGCGCCGGTCGGCATCTCGAGCTCCGAGCCGTCAGGGAGTGTCACGCGGATGGCGCCGTTGCCGGACATGGGCCGAGGGAAGCTATTCCCGCCGCGAAAGGCGGGCAAAAAATCCGCCGCCGTCAGAGCGCGCCGTACCGGCGCAACGTCTTCTCCGTCACCACGTACACGAAGACCGGCTCGGGATCACGCCTGGAGCCGTGCTCCCCGGCGACCGCATGGCTCTCGATCCGGACGTAGAGCCCTTCGTGCACGCCTTCGTAGGCGTCGAGACGGTCGTAATCTTCGCCCGTCAGATCGCGGTAGAGCCCTCCCGCCACGACCTCCCCCGGGGCTTCGAAGACGGTCGGGTAGGACAGGCCCTCCAGGGTCAGCAGCTCGAAGTCGAGGAGCCGGGCGGGCTCGTTCTCGACCCGCCGTTCCAGGAGGCTGGAGGTGAACCCGGCGTCCAGGAGCGTCCCGTAGACGAACAGGGGCAGCCCCGTCGGGGGACCCAGCGCCTTCACCTCCGGCGGCCCGGTCCGCGCCACCCCCATCGCTCGAGGTCGACCGTTCCGTCCAGGCGGAACTCGACCCCCTCGTCCTCCAGGAGCGCGCGCTGGAGCTCGGCCGGCACGCCCACCTTCCAGACCGAGATTCCTCCGCGATGGTTGACGACCCGCTGCCAGGGGACGCCCGAATCCTCGGGAAGAGCATGCAGGGCCCATCCCACCGTCCGCGCCGCCCGCGGCTTTCCGCACAGGGCGGCCACGTGCCCGTACGTGGTCACCTTCCCCGCCGGGATCCGGCGCACCATGGCGTGGACCACGTCGAAGAACCCCGCCGGGCGCCCGCTCACCACGGCAGCGCGCTGCGGGCGACGAACCATACGTTGGCCGGCCGCTCGGCCAGCCGGCGCATGTACCACGGGAACCACGCCTCGCCGTAGCTGATCAGAATCCGCGTCCGGCAGCCGGCCGCGGCGAGCCGGCGTTGCTGATTGGGGCGGATCCCGTAGAGCATCTGGAACTCCAGCTCCCGGGCCTCCATCCCCTTCTCCTCGGCCCGCCGGCGGATTCGGCCGATGAGCGTGCGATCGTGGGTCGCGAAGGCGGCGCGGACGCTTCCGGTGCGCTGGGCATTCAGGAGCGACTCCGCCAGTTGGATGTACCGCTCGTCCACGTCCCGCTTCCGCGGATACGCCACGCCCTCCGGTTCGCTGTAGGCCCCCTTGACGAGCCGGATTCCAGGGTCCAGGGGAAGGAGGGTCGAGAGATCCTCGCCGGTCCGGTAGAGGTAGGCCTGGAGGCAGACCCCGACTTTCGGGTGGCGCGCCCGGAGCTCCCGATAGAGATCCAGGGTCGGGTCGACGTAGGGGCTGGATTCCATGTCGATCCACAGCCATCGATCGAGAGCCAGGCTGCGCGCGGCCAGCCGCTCCAGATTGCCGAGCGTGCGGTCCGGGTCCAGATCGAGCCCGAGGTGGGTCGGCTTGACCGAGATCTCGGCGTCGAGCCCGCGGCGCCCGATCTCGTCGAGGACGCCCAGGTAGTGGTCGGCTACGAGGTCGGCCTCGGCCGGCTCGGTGACGTTCTCGCCGAGCTGGGTCAGCACCGTGGCGAGGCCATGGCGCTCCAGGTCACGCGCCGCGTCCAGCGCGTCCTCGGCCCGCTCGCCGGGCATGAACCGGCGCACCGCACGGTGCGCGAACGGCAAGCGCGGAAACGCCTCCCGCAGCCGATCGCTCTGCGACGCCCGCAGGAGGAGCCGGCGACCGAGGCTCATGCTGGGCGGAGGCGGATCAGGCTTCGGTTCTCACTTGTGATAGGGCTCGCCACGGAGGATCGTGAACGCACGATACAGCTGCTCGGCCAGGACGACCTGGGCGAGCTCGTGGGAAAGGGTCTGCGGGCCGAGCGAGAGCCGCCGGTCGGCCTCCGCCAGCGCCGCCGAAGACAGTCCGCCCGCTCCACCGACCAGAAACACCGCGCGACCCACACCGTCGCGCTGCCAGGCCGAGATCATTCCGGCCCACGCTTCCGAGGGCAGCGCTTCACCGCCCGGTGTGAGCGCCACCAGCCGGGTGTCGGGCCGGTTCCCGGCCGCGGCGAGGAGCCGCGCGCCTTCCTCGTCCACGCCCCGTCGACTGTTCCCGCGGGCCGGGCGGACCTCTCTCCGTGCCACCTCGCAGTAGCGGGCGACCCGACCGAGGTAATCCCGGATGGCGTCGCTTGCCCAGGCCGCCCGGATCCGGTCCACGGCGAGGATCTCGACGCGCACGCCGTTACCTGCGCGGGACCCGACGACCGCTCACGGTGATGGCGGCACCCGGTCCCGCGATCGGCCGTAATGGGATGGAGGGCTAGAGTTGGTGGAGCTGATCGGGATCGAACCGACGACCTCCTGAGTGCGATTCAGGCGCTCTCCCAGCTGAGCTACAGCCCCACGGAACCGATCGAGCAATATAGCGGGAAAGCGGCCTCGCGAGCAGGGAGC
>DATEDS010000299.1:0-2709 GCA_035281565.1 Gemmatimonadota bacterium | reverse complement strand
CCGGGGGACTGGATCGAGACCGCGTGGGGGGTGGGGTACAAGTTCAATCCTCCCTCGGCCTGAGCGGCCGCCGGCGGAGCCCTCCGATGCGCCTGCGGAACCGCATCCTGCTCACCTATCTCGCGTTCGGCATGGTCGTGGCGACCGTCGCCGGCGTGGTCCTGTACCGGACGGCCACCGGCGCGGCCCGCAGCGGGATCGAGGACCGGGTCACGACCGGGCTGCGCCTCGTGACCGTCGCTCTCGAGGATGCCACGGCCCCCGCCGACGCGGACCGTCTGGACGCCCTGGTCGACGATCTGGGCGCGGCCGCCGACGCCCGCATCACCATCATCGGGCCGGACGGTCGAGTTCTGGCCGACAGCCAATTCGACGGTGCGGGCCTGGCGGCGCTCGACGACCACGGAGGCCGGGCCGAGGTGGTCGAGGCGCGCGCGCGGGGCGAAGGCGCGAGCGTCCGGGATTCGCGTTCGGTCGACACGCGGCTTCTGTATCGCGCCCGGCGCGTCGATCGAGGCCCGTGGAGGGGCTCGGTGGCCAGAATCGCGGTTCCGTTCACTCGCGTGGACGCGGCTCGCGACGCCGCCGGCCGGGGGATCGCGGCGGCGCTCGCGCTGGCGCTCGGGCTGGCTCTCCTGGCGGGCGCCCTCTGGGCGCGCCGCCTCAGCCGGCCGATCGCGCGGCTCAGCGAAACCGCGCAGCGGGTCGAGCGCGGGGATCTGGGCGCCCGTGTCCGCGTCAGCACGGGGGACGAGATCGAGGACCTGGCGCGCGCCCTCGACGGTGCGCGGAACCAGCTCGCCACCCGGATCGATGAGACGACGCTGGAACGGGAGCGACTGGAGGCGGTCCTGGACGGCATGGCCGAGGGGGTGCTGGTCACCGACCAGGCGGGCCGGGTGAGTCGCACGAATCCCGCCCTGCGCCGGATCTTCGGCCTCGAGCGCCCCGTCACCGGCCGCAGCCTCGGCGAGGCGATCCGCAGCCCGGGCGTGACCGAGGCCTTCAACGAAGTGTCCGACGGCCGGACCGTGAGCCGGGAGATCCGGGTCACGTGGCCGGCCGAGCGGACCCTGACCGTGCACGCGGTCGGGCTCCCCGAGGGGGGAGCCGTCGCGGTCTTCCACGACATCACCGCGCTCAAGCGCGTGGACACGGTCCGCCGCGACTTCGTCTCCAACGTGAGCCACGAGCTCCGTACGCCGCTGACCGCCCTGTCCGGTTACGCCGAGGCGCTCTCGGACCCGGGGCTCTCCTCCGCCGAGGTCGCCGAGCACGCCGCCGTGATCCGCCGCCACGTCGAACGTCTGGCGGCCCTGGTCTCGGACCTCCTCGAGCTGGCGCGCCTCGAAGAATCCGGCTTCGCGCCGCACCGGGAGCGGTTTTCCGCCGAGGAGCTCCTGCGCGAGCTGGCCCGCGAGTGGACGCCCAAGGCCGAGGACCGGGGCATGACCCTGTCCGTCGCCGGCGGGGCCGGCGTGTCCGTGGACGGGGACCGCGGGCTCCTGCGCCAGGCGCTCGCCAACCTGCTCGAGAACGGGGTCAAGTACTGCCGGCAGGGGGACCGGATCGAGATCTCCGCTCGTTCGGTCGAGGGGGGCTCCGAGCTCGCGGTCTCGGACACCGGGCCCGGGATCCCCCACGAGGACCAGGCGCGGGTCTTCGAGCGATTCTATCGCCTGGACAAGGGGCGCTCGCGGGAGCAGGGCGGGACCGGCCTCGGCCTGTCGATCGTCAGGCACGCGGCCGAGGCGCACGGGGGGGCCGCGACGCTGGAGTCCCGGCCGGGGGCCGGCGCGACGTTCCGGATCTTCGTCCCCAGCCGTCCGGGTACGGCCGGCACGCCCGACGGGGTCAGGGCAGGTGGAAGACCGTCGTGACGTAGTAGGACAGCGCCGCGACCAAAGCCGCCGCCGGGATGGTCAGGATCCACGCCCAGACGATCCGTCCCGCGACCCCCCACTTGACCGCCGAGGCGCCGCGCGTCGAGCCGACGCCGACGATGGCCCCCGTGATCGTGTGGGTCGTCGAGACGGGGATGCCGAAATGGGTGGCCAGGAAGAGCGTGAACGCGCCGCCCGTTTCGGCGCAGAAGCCACCCACCGGCTTCAGCTCCGTGATCCGCATCCCCATCGTGCGGACGATCCGCCAGCCCCCGAGCGCGGTCCCGATCGCCATCGCGACGTGCGCGCCCAGGATGATCCACAGGGTCTGCGGGTCACCCAGGGAGAGCTCGGTTTCGGGGCTCAAGGAGCCGGCCGCCACGAGCAGGGCCACGATGATCCCCATCGTCTTCTGGGCGTCGTTTCCGCCGTGCCCCAGCGAGTAGGCGGCGGCCGACACGAACTGTCCCTTGCGATAGAGACGGTCCACGCCGGCGGGGGTCCAGCTGCGGAACACCCAGGCCACTCCGATCATCAGGATCACGGCCGCCACCAGACCGAGCAAGGGCGCCAGCGGGATGAACCCGACCGTCACCAGGATCTTGTCCCAGTTGAGGATGTCGAAGCCGGCGTGGGCCACGCCGGCTCCCGCGAAGCCCCCGATGATCGCGTGGGACGAGCTGGTCGGCAGCCCCCACCACCAGGTGAGCAGATCCCACACGATGGCGCCGATGAGGCCCGCGAGCACCACGTAGACGAAGTCGGGATCGGACGGCGTGATGTGCACGATTTTGGCAATGGTGTCTGCCACCTTCGGCGCAAACAC
>DATEDS010000298.1:0-8116 GCA_035281565.1 Gemmatimonadota bacterium | reverse complement strand
GAGCGAGCGGAGGGCGACCGTGTGACGCTCGCCGGATCCGGCTCGGGGCACGACCGTCACGATCCTGTCCCGCCGGCCCACGCCGCCGCTCCACCCGCCGCGACCAGCCCCGCCATCCACGCGAAACGACCCGAGCGGCGCTCCAGGAAGAGTCGTCCGGCGCTCACGACCACGGCCGCCAGGCCGGCCAGCCGGACGACCTCCCGGCTCGCCGCACCGGCCCAGACGGTCCCCTCCACGAACTGAAGGCCGGCCAGCGCGACCGTCACCGACCCGACCGCCGCAACGGCCCCGAGCAGGGCGGCGCGGGCGGTGGCCGCGGCGATGGCACGGCCGGGGGCGCTCAGGTCTCCCGCCGCGACACGGTTCCGGACCGTGGCCGCGGCCCGGCCGTTCCAGCGCCGCTGGAACCCGCTCGTCCAATCCCCGACCAGACCGGCCGCCAGCGCCATCGCGACCAGATAGGCCGCCGTCTCCTCGCCGCCGCCCTGCGAGGCGACCACCGTTCCGACGAGCGCGGCCAGGCCGGCGTCCGGGTAGCGGGCCGCCCCGACCGGCAGGACGCCCAGGTAGACCGCCTCGAAGACCGCGCCCCAGAACACCCCCTCCGCCGGCGTGCCGAGGATGAGTCCCGCCAGGGGACCGACCACGATCGGCCGTGACAGCATCGTCTGCCCGACCGGCCAGGCGTCCAGGAAGACGGCGGCGCCCAGCGCGCCCAGCAGCACCCACTCCGGGAAGCTCACCGTGGAGATCGCCCTAGAGCACGCGCTCGAGCCGGACCCGCGCGCCGCCGGGAACGTCCTGGGCGGTCACGCGGACACCCGCAGCCTCGAAGTCGCGGACCCGCTGGCGATCGTCAGGGGCGAGATAGACGTACGGCAGCACGGACTGGCGACCCGACGCCGCGTGGAGCCCGCCCACGTTCACCTCGCGGATCGGGACCCCGGCGACGGCCAGCCGCCACATCGTGCCGAGGTCCGGGGTCAGGACGAGGACCCGGACGTCGGAATCCATCACCTCGGGGAGCCGGGCCGCGGCCACCGCCTCGCTCCAGAAATCGGCCACGAGCCCGCTCGGAAGCGCGGTCCGATAGATCTCCTGCTCGCTCGCCGAGCCGGCCAGCTCGTCGCTGACCACGACCAGCGACTCGGCCTCGAGGCGTCGTCCCCATCCAACCACGACCTGGCCGTGGATCAACCGCTCGTCCACGCGGAACAGGACGACGGTCACGGCCGGACACCGAGCGCGGCCCGGCTCTTGGCGAGCATCAGCGGGACGAGCTTCTCCAAGGGCTCGGCCTGCAGAAAGACGAACTCGATCAAGAGCGGCAGGTTGACCCCGAAGAAGACCGCCCGGACCCGGTCGTCGGCCAGCAGGCGGCGGCACGCCTGACCGCACGACCCGCCGTCCAGGTCCGTGAACAGGAACACCTCGCGCCCAGCCGCCCGCTCGTCCAGGAGCTTCCCGAGGCGCGCCGTCAGCGCTTCGCCCGAGAGGGCTTCGTTGGACACCGGCCACAGGTTCTCCTGCGGACCGGCGACCCGGGTGAGGGCCGACAGGAACCCTTCCGCCAGACCGCCGTGGGCGACGATCACCCCACAGCGCTCCGTCACTCGTAATCCTCTTCGAGATAGGTGTCGGTCTCGGCCTGGGTCCGCATGCGGTCGATCAGACGCTGGTTGAAGCGCTCGGCGCCGTGCCGGCCGGCGAACCGCAGCAGATGGTTCATCGCCACCACCTCGGCGATCACCGTGATGTTCTTGCCGGGGTTGAGCGGCACACGGACCAGCGGCAGCTCGACCTCCAGGATCTCCGTCTTCTCCTCTTCCAGGCCGACACGCTCCACGTGCGTCGTCTCGTCCCACTCCTCGAGCCGGACCACGACCTCGATTCGCTTCTGGAGGCGCACCGCACGGATCCCGAAGAAGGACTGGATGTCGATGATGCCGACTCCGCGGATCTCCATGTGAAAACCCAGCACGTCGCTGCCCCGACCGAGCAGGAGACCCGCCGCCCGGCGCATGACGTAGACCTGGTCGTCCGCGACCAGCCGGTGCCCCCGCTCGACCAGATCGAGCACGCACTCGGACTTGCCGATTCCGCTCCGGCCGACGAACAGGAGTCCGACCCCGTAGACGTCGGCCAGGGAACCGTGGATGTACGTGCTGGGAGCGAAGAAGGTCTCGAGGAAGGCCTTGATCGCGGAGTAGAAGGCGCCGGTCTTCAGGCGCGTCGAGACGACCGGGATCCCGCGCGCGTTGGCGCGCTCGAGGAGCCCGGCCGGGGGCTCCAGGCCCTTGGTGATGAACACGACCGGGAGGTCGAAGTCCAGAAACCGCTGGATGGCCGAAGCGCGCTCGGACTCCGACAGCGTCTCCAGGTAGGTGATCTCGGTCTCGCCGAGGACCTGGACCCGGGAGTGGACGAAGCGGTCGGTGTAGCCGGCCAGGACCAGGCCCGGGCTGGCCGCCTCGCTGCTCGGGATCTCACGACCCGCGGTTCCCTCTTCGGTCAGCAGGGTGAGCCCGAGGGGCTGCGCCTTCCGGGAGAGAAGTTCGGCGACCGTCAGGCTGGCCAAGGCGGAGCCGAACCGCTCAGCGCTCGCCGGTCTCGTACGCGTCGGCCTCGATCACGCTGACCGACCCGGCCTCGTCACGACGGGCGATCTTGACCGCCTCGTCGGTGACGTCCACGAAGACCAGCACGTCCTCGCCGCTCTGTGCCTCGAGCCGGGCGACGGCCTCGTCGCGGCTCAGGCGGTCCCAGGCTTGCTGGACCGCGGCCCCCGGGGGCGCCCCCGAACCGTCCGCGGACCCCTGGAGCGCCGGCTCCCGCTTCTCGCGGGTCGAGCGTCGCTGCTCGAGCTTTCCCTTGTGGCGCTTGAGCTGCCTCCGGAGCTTGTCGATCGTCGCGTCGATCGCCTTCCGCCAGTCGTCCGACGCGGAAGCGGCGAAGTGGGTATCGGTCGAGGTGTGGATCCGCACCTCCGCGATGTGACGATGACCTTCCTGATCCAGGATGATGTCCGCTTCGACGAGACGATCGAAGTACTTCGAGAGCCCCTCGACTTCGCTCTCCGCGTGCCGGCGGAGCCGATCCGGGACATCGCCGTGGCGCACGCTGAAGGTCATCCGCATGGGTAGCGCTCCTTCCTCGGGGGGAACCACACGCAAAAACCGCGACCCCACCCGCACCATCCGGGCATGGAAGGCGCGGGCCATGGAGGCAACCGATCTGGTGGGGCGATTATACCCGCTTGCGGTAACGCGAGGAAAGGATGCCGAGCTGATCGCGGTACTTCTGCACCGTCCGGCGGGCGATGTTGACGCCCTCGTCCTTGAGGAGCTCCACGATCTGCTGGTCCGTGAGCGGCTTACGGGAATCTTCCGCGGCGATCATGTCGCTGATCCGGGCCTTCACGCCGCGGGCAGAGACGTCCTCCCCCTCGTCGGTCGAGAGCCCGCTCGAGAAGAAGAACTTCAGCCGGAAGACCCCGTTCGGCGTCTGGACGAACTTCTCGTTGGTGACCCGGCTGACCGTCGATTCGTGCATCCCGATCTCGTCCGCGACTTCCTTCAACGTCAGCGGCCGAAGGTATCGGATGCCCTTCTCGAAGAACTCGCCCTGCCGCTCCAGCAGGACGTGCATCACCTTGAGCATCGTCTGCCGGCGTTGCTCGATCGCCTGGATGATCCAGTTGGCGCTGTTGAGCTTGTTCTGGACGAACTCCTTCGCCTGACCCTTGAACTGTCCGTTGCGGGCCAGGTCGCGGTACGCGGTGCTGATCCGGAGCCGTGGCAGGTTGCCGTCGTTCAGCCCGATCACGTACTCGCCGTCCACCTTTTCGACGATGATGTCCGGCGTCACGTACCCGGGCGTCAGATCCGAGTACTTGCGTCCCGGCCGGGGATCCAGGGTGGCGATCCGGTCGGCGGCTTCCTGCACCTCGACCGCCGAGATCCCGAGGGCGCGCGCGATGTCCTGATATTTGTGGGATGACAGCTCGGGAAAGCTCTGCTCCACGATCCGGTACGGCAGGCTGTCGGCGCCCATCCGATCGGCGATCTGGAGCAGCAGGCACTCGCGCAGGTCGCGGGCTCCCACCCCGGGCGGATCGAACTCCTGGATCCGGGCCAGGACGCGCTCGACCTGCGCCAGCGGAGCCGAGACCGATTCCGCGATCTCCTCGAGCGAGCAGGTCAGGAACCCGTCCTCGTTGATGTTCCCGATGATCTCCTCGGCGATTCGGACGTCTCCGTCCTGGTGGCCGTTGCTCTGGTACAGCTGCTGGAGGAGGTGGTCCCAGAGATCGGCGGTCGTCTCGGGGACGTGTTCGTACTCTTCGAGCTCCTCGTAGTTGGAGCCGCCCCGGTATCCGGAGTCGAAGCCGTCCAGCAGGATCTCCTCCCAGTCGATCTCGTCCTCCTCCTCGGCGGGCTCCTCGGTCTCCTCCTGCTCGGCGAACTCCTCCTCGACCTCGGTCATCTCGAGGAAGGGGTTGGCGGTCAGCTCCTGCTTCAGGTGCTGTTCGAGTTCGAGGAGTGGCAGGTAGAGGAGATCCATCGCCTGATACAGGCGAGGGTTCATCCTCATCTCCTGTCGCTGCGTTACGGCGAGCTGTTGCCTAAGCGCCATCGCCTCTGTCCGGGGTGAGTCGAAAGGACCGACCGCTGACGTGACCCTGGGCGACTTCCGGGCCCCGGTCATTGCACGAAGCGTGCCAGTGGTTTCGAGTCTATCAGACGCGGGACGCGATTTCAACCTCCGGCGAGCCACCGGCCCGTCCTCGACGGCCCGTCCGGCCGTTGCCCGCTACGCCGGAGCCGTCAATCCTCCGCCAACGGCCCGCACCCACGGAGCCCGGGGCGAGACGGCGGGAGGCGGTCACGGTGACGGGTTCGTCGGCCATTCATCGCTAGAGCCGGAAGTCTTCGCCCAGGTACAACCGCCTGGCCTCCGGGTTCGCGATCAGCTCGTCGGCGTTTCCCGCCATGAGGATGCGGCCGTCGTACAGGAGGTAGGCCCGGTCCGTGATCGACAGGGTCTCCCGCACGTTGTGGTCGGTGATGAGGATTCCGAGGCCGCGGTCCCGCAGGCTGGCAACGATCCCCTGCAGGTCGTCGACCGCGATGGGGTCGACGCCCGCGAACGGCTCGTCGAGGAGCATGTAGCGGGGCTGGGTGACGAGCGCCCGGGTGATCTCGAGGCGTCGACGCTCCCCTCCGGAGAGCGCGTACGCCATGTTGCCCCGGACCCGGCGCAGCCCGAGCTCGTCGAGGAGGAGCTCCAGACGCCGCTCACGCTCAGACCGCTTGAGGCCGGTCGTCTCGAGGATGGCCCTGATGTTGTCCTCGACGGTCAGCTTCCTGAAGACCGAGGGCTCCTGGGACAGGTACCCGATACCCTGCCTGGCGCGGCGGTACATGGGCTTGTGGGTGATCTCCTCGCCGTCCAGGAAGATCCGTCCCCGCGAGTGCTGGATCAGCCCGACGATCATGTAGAAGGTGGTCGTCTTTCCGGCTCCGTTGGGTCCAAGGAGCCCGACCACCTCCCCGGGGCGGACCTCCAGCGAGACGTCGTTGACGACGGCGCGCTTGCCGTACCGCTTGACGAGATGCTCCGCCTTGAGGAGCGACCCGCCGGGCACCTCCACGTCGGCGAGCAGCTTTTCGGCCGGCGCCACGGTGCCGGTTTCCTCGATCATCGCCGTCCTCCTTCCGGCCGTCGCGGACGCCCGGTCCGGTCGTTCGTGCCGGGCGTCGCCACCGCCGCCGGCTCGGGCAGCGGGATCGGCTCGCTCGGACGGCGCTCGGGGCCGCCGACCCGGATCGCCTCGCTGAGGTACACGCCGCGATGGCCCCCGGTGGCCAGCACCTCCCGCAGCGAATCGCCGCGGAAGTTGAGCCGCAGCCTGGCCCCCTGCAAATAGTTGACGCTCCAGGTCTCGATCGGCCCCGGCGGAGACTCCCGCGAGTAGTTGAGGCTACGGGCGTCGCGCTCGGCCACCAGCCAGTCGATCCTTTCGTCCGCGAACGCGATGTAAAGGCTGTCGCCCTCGAGGAACGACGTGCGGCTCACGTTCTCGAAGGCCAGGCGCACGGCGGCCGGCACGGAATCCCGCTTGTTCACCGCCCGGGCCCGATGCAGCGCCACCAGGGCCGACACCTCGTTGTCGGCCATCAGCACGTCGATCTCGTCGGCGACGAGGAACGTCTCGGCCGTCTCGACCTTGGGGGACCGCCGCAGGCGCACGATCTCCGTCTCGTCATCGTACAGCAGGCTGTCCGCGATGGCGGTCAGGTCGGTCCTCTCGATCAGGACCGAGTCGACCGCGACGACCTCGGAACGCAGGGAGTCGCTCCTGAAGCGCATCTCGTCGGCATACAGGTCGAACGGCTCGGCGGAAGCCGAATCGCGTGGCACCAGCACGGCGTGCGGGCGCGGCCAGGCCACGATGCGGCCCTCGTCCCGGAAGTAGCGCATCGAGTCCGCCGTCACCTCGGATTTCGTCTCACGGTCGATGAGCTGCGCCCGCCCCGTCGCCAGGGCCACGTCGGGGATTTCCTCGTAGATCACGCGATCGGCGTAGATCTCCGTCGTCGCGTCCCAGAAGTGGACGTTGCGCTGGAAGTCCGCGATCGAGGACCGCCTATAGATGGTCGCCTGCTGGCTGCGCATCCGGACATCGCCACGGTGGGCGCGGACGTTCCCGGTCAGGAGGTAGGTGAGGGAGTCGGCCTCCACCAGCCGCCGGAGCTCGTCTGCGTGGTCGATCACGATCGGCTCCTCCGCCTGCTGGGCACGAAGCGGCGAGACCGAGCCGCAGACGAAGCCGACCACGACCGCTAGGGTCAGTCGAGCGGCACGCGGCCTACGTCGAGTCATCCGGGACGGCGATCGCCCGCGGCGGCGCCGGGCTCTCCGCCGGTATCGAGTCGTTCGTCGCCGCGCCGGGGCGTTCCCGGCTCCGGCCGTCGGGACGATCCCCCGCGGTCGGTTCCGCGCTCTCCGCCGGCCGCTCCTGGCGCTCCGGATCCGAGCGCAGGACCGCCGATCCGCCGGTGATGCGGATGTCCCGGAGGGCGGTGTCGGACACGACCCCCTGGCCGCGGATGACGTTGCCGCGCTGGTTGATCTCCGTCCGCCCCTCGCTGGTGAGCCGGTCGGAGCTCGGATCGTAGTGGAGCTCCTCGGTGCGGATCGTGGCGTCGCGGCCGCGCACGACGACCTCCTCGCGGGCGATCATCTCCTGGGTCGTCTGCTCCAGCTCGCCGCTCCTGGCCGTGAGCGTCGACGTCGGAGCCCCGGCGTCGTCGAAGAAACGGACCTGGATCGTGTCTCCGTAGACCTTTCCCTCCCCGTTGTAGAAGAGGAGCCTCTCGGCCACGATCTCGGCCTTCTTGACGCCTTCTGCCGTGATCACGTGGGTTCCGTCCTCGACCACCTGGTCCGGAGGGGGGAGACCGGCACGGCCCGTCGGCGGCTCGACGGTACGGACCGGGGTCGCATCCTGCCCGCAAGCGTAGAAAAGGGTCAGGGTCAGGGCCACGGCGAGGAGGCGGAGCGCCCTCATACGACGCCCGCCCGCATGCAGTCGTGGAGATGGACGATCCCGAGAAGGCGGGCCTCGTCGTCGACGACGGGCATGGCCACGATGCCGTGGTTCTCCATCTGGTTCACCGCCGCTGCGGCCAGGGCGTCCGGGCGGGTGACCCGGGGCTCGCGCGTCATCACCTCCCGGACCGGCATCTCGAACACCCGGTCGGTCTCCTCCATGAGGCGCATGAGGTCACCGTTGGTCACGACCCCGACCACCCGGTCTCCCTCGACGACCGGTACGGTGCCACGTTTGTGCGCCATTTCCAGGATCGCCTCGCGCATGGAAGCCGTGACCGGGACGGAAGGGCAATCCTCCCCCGTGACCATGACGTCCGAGACCGTCAGTAGGAGGCGTCTCCCCAGCGCTCCGCCCGGATGGAAGGCCGCGAACTCCTCGGGCCGGAAGTCGCGACGGGTGAGGAGCGCCATGGCGAGGGCGTCGCCCAGCGCCAGCATGGCGGCGGTCGAGGCGGTCGGCGTGAGATCGTGCGGGCACGCCTCCTGGTCGACCGAG
>DATEDS010000297.1:0-2195 GCA_035281565.1 Gemmatimonadota bacterium | reverse complement strand
TCGACGACTTCAGGGGGCGCTACCGGCGGATCGACCTCCTCCTCATCGACGACATTCAGTTCATCGCCGACAAGGAGCGGACCCAGGAGGAGTTCTTCCACACCTTCAATGCGATCCACGAGGATGGCAAGCAGATCGTCCTCAGCTCGGACCGCCCGCCGAAGGCCATCCTGACCCTGGAGGAGCGGCTCCGCTCCCGGTTCGAGTGGGGCCTGATCGCCGACCTCACGGCACCGGATCTCGAGACGCGCATCGCCATCCTCCGGGCCAAGGCCGAGGAGGGCAGCGTGCCCATCACCTCGGACGTCGTCGAGTTCATCGCCCGCAAGGTCGTCTCGAACATCCGGGAGCTGGAGGGCGCGCTGAACCGGATCGTGGCCTACGCCTCGATGGGCGCGATGCCGATCTCGATCGAGCTCGCCCAGGCGGTCCTCTCGAACGTGCTCTACAACCCCAAGAAGCGGCAGATCACGCCCGAGCGCATCGTCAAGGCGGTCTCGGACTACTACGGCGTGGGGCTCGATGCGCTGAAGGGCCAGAAGCGCGACAAGAACATCGTCGTGCCCCGCCAGATCGCGATGTTCCTCATGCGCGAGGAGACCGACATCTCGCTGCTGCGGATCGGCGCCGAGCTCGGCGGCCGCGACCACTCCACCGTCCTCCACGCCTGCGACAAGATCACCCGCGAGGCCAGCGCCAATGACGAGCTGCGCCGCGAGATCTCGGCCGTCCGGGAGCTCATCTACGCCGATTAGGGGCTGAGGGCGGCCAACGGGCGAGCGACAGGCCCGCCGCGGCCTCAGTTCCCCCCGACGATCGCTGGGGCGAATGCGACTCGGGCGGAGGGGCTCGGTTTCCCCCGGATATCCGTCTCCGCGATTCAAGTCAGGAGACTGCGCCGTTCGACGCGGCCGGGCGGTCGGCTCGAGCACGACGGCACGCCAGAAGCGCGTGCTTTCGGGCCCTGCGGCTTGACTTGTATGCCGGGGAGCGATACTCGGCAGAATCTTGGCGATCTCGCGGTCGAGTCCGTCGGCGATCCGCCATGACCTCCGTGATCGGGTGGGAACGGAGCGGCGGCCGGGCTGGGCCATGACGAGGCCGCCCCTTGGTGGGAAACCGGGCCCGAGCGGTGGATAAGCCGCACCGCCAGCGAGGCCGATCGGGAATCAGGTTGGCATGTGAGACCTCCCGGCGTGGATCTCTGGCGGAGGGTTCGGGGCCCGTCGCGCCGAGCCGCCCGGCTGTCCACCTTGCCATCGACGCGCAGCCCACGGATCGGGGGTCGGTCATCGCACGCCGGGCGACATCGTCCACCGCCCCGCCGAACGGGGCCGAGCGTGCCCGTCCACCGTCTCCACATCATGAAGATGACGGTGACGGGCTTCGAAGAATGAAGGAAGATACCCACGAACCGACCATCGGTCCGGGACAGGGCGCGCCCAGGGGTCCCGGGGCCAGTCGCTCGTCGGCGAGCGCCTCCGGGAGGCGCCCACGAGCGCGCGGGTCCATCTCGTTCGGTCGGTCCGCCGCTTACCATCTGCGTACTCGCACCCGACCACCTGGAGTGGATCCGACGTGAAGCTCTCCGTCATGCAGGAGAACCTCGCTCGCGGCCTGTCCGTCGTCAGCCGAGCGGTCTCCGCCCGAAGCACCCTGCCGGTGCTCGCCAACGTCCTGCTCCGGACCGAGGACGGCGGCCTCAAGCTGACCGCCACGAACCTGGAGATCGGCATCACCTACTGGGTGCCGGGCAAGATCGACACGGACGGCGCGACGACCGTCCCGGCCAAGCTCCTGACCGATCTCGTCAATTCGCTCCAGGGCGGCGATCGGATCGACCTCGAGCTGGGTGCCGGCGAGACCCTCCACCTCCGGTGCGGACGCTTCGAGTCGCACCTGAAGGGCATCGATGCCGACGAGTTTCCGGCCATCCAGACGACGGGCGAGCGGCCGACGACCCGGATCGCCCAGAACGTCCTCCGCCGGGCCCTCGAGGAGACCGCCTTCGCGGCGGCCACGGACGAGGCCCGTCCGATCCTCACCGGCGTGCTGTGCCGGTTCGAGGGCGAAGGCCTGACCCTTGCGGCGGCCGACAACTATCGGATCGCGGTGAAGACCGTGCCCGTCCTCGATGCCGTGGCGGAGACGAGCGTCGTCGTGCCGGCTCGGGCCCTCACCGAGCTCATGCGGAT
>DATEDS010000296.1:0-2711 GCA_035281565.1 Gemmatimonadota bacterium | reverse complement strand
TCGGGAACGCGATCGCCACGGTGCCCGGCGCCATCCCTGACTTCACAACTGTTACGCACGGAGGAACCCGTCCATGGTTGACCTGTGGAAAGCCTTCTGGTCCGACGAGTCGGGTCAGGACCTGGTGGAGTACGCGATGCTGCTGGCCCTGATCGCGTTGATCGTGATCGGCGCGGTGGCCCTGCTGGGTCAGAACATCAAGACCACCTTCGACACGATTGCCGCGGCTCTGCCGATCGGTGGCGGCGGCGGCAGCTGAGGCCTCACCGGACGCAGCGGGTCCGCCGGTACCACCGGCGGACCCTCGTCCGGGCCGCATCGTGAAGAAGATGTCCAGATGATGGAGAGCCTCGCCCTAGGCGCCCTTGCCGCCCTGGTCCTGGTGGCCGTGGTGTGGGACGTCCGGGAGCGGCGGATTCCGAACGCGCTGACCGTCACCGGGCTCGGCCTGGCGCTCGCCCTGCGCTCCCTGGAGGGCTCCGAGGCCCTCATGGCCGGGCTCGCGGGGATGGCCCTGGCCGTCGTCGTCGCGCTCCCGCTGGTCGCCCTCGGTGGCCTCGGCGGGGGGGACGCCAAGCTCCTCGCGGCCGTGGGCGCCTTTCTGGGTCCCATGCAGCTCCTGGTCGCGCTGGCGATCACCGCGCTGGCCGGCGGGATCATGGCCGTCGTCTTCGCCATCCACCGCGGTGCCCTCCACGAGTCGATGGTGGGCGCCGGTGTCCTGGTCATGAACCTGTTCGGGCGCGGCATGGAACGGCCGCGGCGGACGATCCGCTCGCCCGGCGCCCTGTCGATCCCGTACGCGGTCCCGATCGCGATCGGCGTCCTGGCCGTCTGGCTGCTGTAACGAGTCGGGAGGAAGAAGAAGAGCGAAGGATGAGGCGAAGCAAAGCGATCCATCGGAGAGACAGCGGCCAGTCGTTGGTCGAGTTCGCGATCGTCCTGCCCATCCTGCTGGGTCTGCTCGTGGGCATCTTCGAGTTCGGCGTGGCGTGGAACCGCAAGCAGGTTCTGACCAACGCCGCCCGAGAAGGTGCACGCGCGGCGGTCCTCCAGTCGGTAGCGACGGACACAGATGTGGACGCGGTGGTCGATCCCTACCTCACCAGCGCCGGCATCGATCCGGATGCTGTTTCGAAGAGCTACAACAATGTGGGCGGCTCGACCGGTGACACCGTCACGATCCAGCTCCAGATGAACCACACGATGCCCTTCATCAGCGCCATCACCGGCTTCCTCGCGGATTCCCCGACCGCCGGCGCTGTGACGCTCACCAGCGTAGTCAACATGAGACACGAATAGGTAGGTGGACGCATGAGACGACCCCGGATCTGGATCGCCCTTCTGCTGGCCGCCGTCTCGGGCGTCGCGGCCGGCGTCCTGGCCCTGAACTTCTTCCGTAACCGGCCGTCGATCATCCCGACGCCGGCGGTGGCCTCGACGGCCTCGGTCGCCGTGGCCGCGCGCGCGCTGGACGTCGGGTCCGTGGTCGGGCCGGCCGACGTGCGCATGGTCGGTTGGCCGGGAGACGCCATCCCCCAGAACTACGCCCGCTCGCCCGAGGAAGTCGTGGGGCGGGGTCTCATCACCCGAGTGGAGGAAGGCGAGCCGCTCCTGATCACCAAGCTCGCCGACAAGTCCGCGGGCGGCGGGCTCCCGATCATCATCCCGGAGGGGATGCGGGCGGTCAGCGTGAAGGTGAACGAGGTGATCGGGGTGGCCGGCTTCGTCCTGCCGGGAACCCGGGTCGACGTGCTGGTGACCCTGAACCCCCAGCAGGAGCAGGAAGCGGCCACGACCCGCGTGATCCTCCAGAACGTGCAGGTCCTGACCGCGGGCCAGATCATCCAGCGGGACGCGGAGGGCTCGCCGGTCAGCGTGCCGCTCGTGACCCTGCTCGTCACCCCGCACGAAGCGGAGCAGCTCACGCTGGCCGCGACCGAAGGTCAGATCCAGCTCGCGCTCCGGAACACGCTCGATACGGAGGAGGTTGAGACCCAGGGCGCCAGGGTGAATTCCCTGGTCACCTTCGGCGTCCAGCGCCCGAAAGCCACGACCCCGACACGGATCCGCCGCACGCCGGCGCCTCCGACCGTGGAACGGGTCGAGGTCTACAACGGCGCGGAGCGGACGGTGCAGTCCTTCTGACGATCACAGGCCGTAACCGAACGACCTAACACGGGGGAAAGGAAGAGAAGGAACGCATGCCGCTGCACGCCATTCAGGGGGTCCTGATCTCGACGGACGAGGAGGTCCGGCGAGCGCTCGAGGACCCCGAGGTCCGGAGAAAGCTGGACCTCGTTCTCTCCTTCTCGGTGCCCATGGACGGGTTCAGCGCCGGGCACCTGGACGATCTGCGGGACCGCGGGGCCGACCTGATCCTGCTCGACGTGGAGTCGGACCCCGAGCTGGGGTGCCGGCTGGCGGAGAAGATCGCCGACGCCGGCGCCACTCGGCGGATCGTCGGGATCGGCCCGATGCAACCCCCCGAGTTCCTGCTCCGGGCGATGCAGTCGGGGATCGCCGAGTACCTGACCAAGCCGCTCCAGAAGGTCGACCTCCTGGCGGCTATCGAGCGCGCCCGCCGGAGCCTGGCCGTCCAGCCCGTCCAGGCCAAGCAGGTCGGCCGGCTGTACGTCTTCTTCAGCCCCAAGGGCGGCGGCGGGGCGACCACGATCGCCACCAACCTCGCCATCCAGCTCCATCGGCTG
>DATEDS010000295.1:0-10213 GCA_035281565.1 Gemmatimonadota bacterium | reverse complement strand
CCGGTGGGCGCACGTCCGGCCCTCGATCCCCAGCTTTCGGGACGGCGCCTCCTGGCGAGCGTGGTTCTGGGACGAGGAGCCGGAGGGACGCGCCGACGGACCGCGGATGTCTCCCGGCGGGTTCAAGCCGTTCGAGCACCGTTGGGCGATGGCCCAGGCGTTCGAGTTCCAGCAGGCGATCGGCAAGGACCGGGTCCGGGAGCGGACGCACGACCTCGCGCGCCAGCTCAAAGAGGGCCTCGAGTCGATCGACGGCGTTCAACTCGTGACGCCGCTGGACGACGACCTCTCGTCCGGGATCGTCTGCTGCGACCTGGACGGGATGCCGCCGCGCTCGGCGGAGAGGGCGCTCCGTGAGCGGGAAATCGTGGCGAGCACGACCCCCTACGCCGTCGAGTACCTCCGCTTCTCGCCCTCGATCCGGAACACCCCGGAGGAGGTCGAGGCCGCGTTGCGGGCCGTGCGGGAGCTGGTCTGAGGGCCTCGGGCCAGCCAGGGGGCCCGGGGCTTGACCGAACACCCGGAATCGGCTATACTCTCGGTGCTTTCAGGCAGAGTACGTCCAAGGGAACGACCGCTCGAAACGACGCGCCGGACTCTCGACGGAAGACCGAAGAGAGAGGCGCTTTTTTTGTGCGCGAGCCCCGCGGCCCCTGGAAGACCCCGGCACGACGCCGGGTGAACAACGAAACGAACACAACAAAGGAAAGACGAATGACCAGACACACCGGTACCGTGAAGTGGTTCAACGACGCCAAGGGCTTCGGGTTCATCCAGCAGGAGAACGGCCCGGACGTTTTCGTTCACTTCTCGGCCATCTCGCAGGAGGGCTTCAAGTCCCTCGCCGAGAACGACAAGGTCGAGTTCGAGATCACGCAGGGCCAGAAGGGTCCGCAGGCCGCGAACGTCACCCGGGTCGCCTAAGACCCCGACAGACGCGGTCGCTCCGAGCGACTGAGTTGAGAGAGGCCCCCGCCGGTTCATCCGGCGGGGGTTCTTCTTTTTCTGCGCACTCGCACACGCGGACTGGACAACACACCGGGAAGCGCCTAAGTTCTCTACGCTTTCAGGAAGAGCAGTTCGTCCAAGGGAACGACCGTTCGAAAACGACGCGCCGGACTCTCGACGGAAGACCGAAGAGAGCGGCGCTTTTTTGTGCGCGACACCCGAGGTCCTGAGAGACGCCGGCGGAAGCCGGACGAAACGCAACACGACAAAGGAAGACGAATGACCAGACATACCGGCACCGTGAAGTGGTTCAACGACGCGAAGGGGTTCGGCTTCATTCAGCAGGAGAGCGGCCCGGACGTCTTCGTCCACTTCTCGGCCATCGGGGGGGACGGCTTCAAGTCCCTGGCAGAGAACGACAAGGTCGAGTTCGAGATCACGCAGGGCGCCAAGGGCCCGCAGGCGGAGAACGTTACCCGCGCGGTCTCGGCCTAGGGCCGCAGATCGACGCGGTCGCCCTGGAGGGACCGATTGAGGAAGCCCCCGCCGGCTGGTTCCGGCGGGGGCTTTTCTCGTTCCAAGAGACTCGTGCTACAGGGTCTCCGGCAAGACGCCAGGAGCGGCCACTCGATCAGGATCTTCTAGAGCTTCTCCAGGAGCGCCTGGAAGCGGGGCTCATCACGGATCGGGTCGAGGTCGCTGTCGTGCTCGACCCAATCCTTAGAAATCGTGCCGACCTCCACGGATCTCTCAAGGCAGTCGAGAGCTTTGTCCTTTTCACCAGCTATCGAGTAGAAGCAACCCAGATTGTACAGGACGCTTGGGTTTCTGGGGTCCAGCCCCAGGGCTCTATTCGCCCACTCGAGCGCACGCTGGGGCTGACCGACCAGCCAAAGCGCATTGGCGCCCAGGACGAGGGCGCGTTGGTCCTCGGGATTCAGCTTGATGTACTTCTCGACCAGCCTGACGCCGCGCTCGTATGCCTCCCGTACTTCCGCATCCTTGCCGAGTGACCGATATACCTGCGTGACCAGGAGCGGGGCCTGGTAATCGTCGGGGCGAACCGCGAAAGCCTTCTCGAACATCTGGGCGGACTTTTCGAATCGGCCGTGCATCAGGGCAGCCCGCGCATAGTTGTAGTAGGCCTCGTAGAACGTCGGGTCGAGGCGAATCGCGGTCTCGAACTCCTGCTTGGCTTCGTCGTAGTGGTTCGTCAGCGCCAAGACATGCGCACGCGCAGCATGGGCCTCGGCCAGCTCTGGATCCAGCTCCAGAGCGCGGCGGCTGGCGGCGTCGGCCCGCCTGAGGTGCGCTTCATCCTTCTCGTACCACGTGTACAGCAAGGCGGAGGCATCTGCGAGACCGGCATGCGCCAAGGCGTAGTGGGGATCGATCTCGATTGCCACAGCGAACATGTTCAGAGCCGGCTTGACACCTCCCCGTTGGTCATGCAGGAAAGTCCTGCCACGCAGGTAGCAATCGTAGGCCTTTACGTCTGTCGTCGGAACTTGCTCGATCACCTTTTCCTGCTTGGGGCTCAAGGTGATTTCCAAGGCATCGACGATGCTGCGGGCGATCTCGTCCTGCACGGCAAAGATGTCCTCGAGCTCGCGGTCATAGGTCTCAGACCACAGATGGAAGCCGTTTTCGGAGTCGATGAGCTGAGCCGTGATCCGGATCCGTTTACCTGCGCGTCGCACACTGCCTTCGAGAACCGTCTTGACCCCCAGCTCCCGAGCGATCGTCCGGACGTTGACGTCCTTGTTCTTGAACGCGAAGGACGACGTTCGGGCTGAAACCTGGAGCTGGGGCAGCTTGGTGAGGAGGTTGATCAGCTCCTCGGAGATGCCATCACTGAAATACTCGTTCTCCGGGTCCGAGCTCCAGTTCGCGAACGGAAGGACCGCGATCGACCGTTTGCTCGACGTCGAGTCCGGGGCGGCAGCGGCCGACTTCCGCGGCATGTCGAAGCGGACGCCATAGACACGGATCGGCCGGGCGATGTTCTTGACCGTCACTTCGCCACGATCCTGGAACGGGATCTCGACCCTCCCGCGCGCCAGGTCCCAGGCGCCTTGTGAGATGCAGATCCCGCCCGGGTCCGACAGGTTCTCCAAACGGGCCGCGACGTTGACGCCGTCTCCGAAAATGTCGTCGCCGTCGATGATGACGTCGCCCAGGTTGATCCCGACCCGGAACTGGAGCCGCCGGTCCTCGGGAGTGTCAACGCCGCGCTCGGCCATGCTCTCCTGAACCGCGATCGCGCAGCGGAGGGCGTCGACCACGCTCGGGAACTCGACCAGGAGCCCGTCGCCGGTCGTCTTCACGATCCGGCCGTGGTGCTTGGCGATCTCGGGATCGACGACGTTCGCCCGCACATCTTTGAGGGAGGTCAGCGTCCCTTCCTCGTCCCGGCCCATGAGGCGGCTGTAGCCGACCACGTCGGCGGCGAGAATCGCCGAGAGCCTACGATCCATGGTCGTCCCGGTCATGGCAGGAATCCTCGCTCGGAGCCCGCGCCGGGGGTCGGGCGCGGGCCCTGCGATGTCGTCGGGGCCGACCCGACAGCCCCGGAAAAGGGTCGATGAAAGATTGCCAGAATAGCCAAATCGTCCTACCGAAGGCCAGCCCGGGCTTCAACGCCTCGTCCCGCTCGACCGGTCATTCCTCCCCCATGTAGTGCAGCTCGCCGTCGGCGTCCGCCTCGAGCAGGTGCACGTCCCACTTCTCGCCGTTGGGCCGCGGCCGCTCGAGCTTCTGGGCGATCACGACCCTCTCGCCATCGGTCCGCAGGTTGATCGCGCCGTAGACGGCCACGCTCCGCTCGACCCGTGAGATCGCCTCCTGGATCTTCCTACGGATCTCCTTCTTCAGCGCCGGGTCGGTGGTCTGGTCGCGCAGCTCGAGGAGCTCGGAGACCTTGTCCTTGACCGCCTGCGGCGTCTCGATGGTCTCGCGGCTCGAGCGCGCGAGCTCGGTGCTGAAGATGAGCGGCCGCTCGCCGCGCCCGCGCCGGCCCAAAGCCCCCAGGGCATCCGGTCGGGGATGGCAATGCGACTCCTCGTCGCCGCTCGAGACGACGGTCGCGATGGCGTCGATTCCTTCCAGGAAGCGGCTCGTGAAGTCCGCGCTTCCGTGGTGACACGCCTTGGCGACATCAGCCCGGAAGTGCTTGCGGGCCTCGGCCGTCAGCACGTGACGGTCGGCGTCGGTCGACGGGCGCGGATCGAGTCCCGTGTAATGCTCGAGCAACCGCTCCTCGAACGGCCGGTTCAGGTCGCCGCCGAGAAGGATCGTGACCTTCCCGAGGCGGATCCTCAGGATGATCGAGTTTCCGTTCTTGGTGATCCCGTCGCTGTTCGACCACGGGAGCGTGAGCGAGCCGTCCGGCATCACCTCCGGGACCGGGCTCAGCACCTCGATCGTCATCTGCGCGGTGGGGCCGTATCCGGGCAGATGACCGTCCAGCGTGCTCAGCATCCGGATCTTCGGGATCTCGGCGTCGTCCCGCGCCACCTTGAGGAGATTGGGATAGTTCATCTTGCCGACCTTGGCGGGATCGTCGAGGATGGTTGCGAGCCCCGTTTCATCGACGATGACGTCGGTCAGCCGCTTGCTCCCGGTCGGTCCCTCCTTGGGCCCGAGCCGGTCGGAGCCCTTCCGCTCGACGATGCCGTTGTGGTAGAGGGCGCCGAACTCGAAGTTGCGCTTGAGGATCGGATCGAACCCCCCGTAGTGGTCCTCGTCCGGATGGGTGACGATCGCGCTCTGGAAGCGGACGACCCGGTCCGGGTTCTCGCGGAGGTCGAAACGCCAGCGGAGGAAGCGGACCATGTTGTTGCCGAGCCCCGCATCCACCAGGATCAGCTTGTTCTGCGGCGTATCGATGAAGCAGCCGTCTCCCTGTCCGATGTCGACGAAGACGATCTCCAGGAGCCGCTCCTCCTGCAGATCCGAAATCCGCATCCATCCCTCGTCGCCGCGAGCGATCACCGGGATCCAGTTGTCCTCCTCGGGGCCCTGAGCCTCGATTGTGTCGCCCCAGATGCACTGCTGGATCCTCTTCGTGCCGTTCTTTTGATCGAAAACGAAGGGAGCGGGATAGGCGGCGAAGGGCAAAGTCGGGACTCCTCAAAGCCTCGCTGCGAGAATCGCTGACAGCCTGCGGACGAGGGGTCGCACGATCACCGCTCGTCAGTGAGGAAGTCGCGGCTTGAGCTGCCCGTACGTCCATGCGCCCGCGAGCGCGCTGGCGAGCGCCACGGCCATCACCGTGACGCCGCTCCCGAGGAGGGCGTAGATCGGCCCCGGGCAGGCGCCGAGAAGCCCCCACCCGAGCCCGAACGTCAGCCCGCCCAGGGCGTTCGCGTACGGCTGCCAGGTCCGGGCCTCGATCCGCATCTCCTCGCCGTCCGCGGAGTGCACGCCGAGCCGCCGGAAGAGCCCGATCAAGGTCGACGCGGTCACGACGCCGCTCCCCAGGATCCCGTACATGTGGAAGGACTGGAAGCGGAACATCTCCTGGATCCGGAACCAGGACACGGCCTCGCTCTTGACGAGAACCAGCCCGAAGAGAAGCCCGAAGACGAAGTGGAGGACGAAGGGCTCCGGCCGGGGTGCCGGGTGGGTCGAGGCCCCGGCTTCGGCGCCGACGGCGGTCGGGTCGATCATCGGAGGAGGAGGGGGAGGACCAAGTGAGTGATGGCGAGCCCGCCCGCGAAGAACCCCATCACGGCGACCAGGGACGCCTTCTGGAGACCGGCCAGGCCGGTGATCGCGTGGCCCGAAGTGCACCCGCCCGCCCAGCGGGCGCCGAAGCCAACCAGGAACCCCCCGATCACCAGCACGACGAATCCGGGCAGGGTGGCGAGGGCTTTCCACCCGATCAGGTCGTCGGGGACGAGCCCGTCGAAGTCCCGGATCCCGAGCCCGGCGAGCGCCTCACGAGTGGCCTCGGAGATCGCGACCGGGTGGGGATTGGCGAAGAGCCACCCCGCGAGGAGGCCCCCGGCCAGCATCCCCAGCACGAAGACCAGGTTCCAGAGACCGACCCGGCGCCAGTCGTAGCGGAAGTACTCGGCCCGGCCGGGGAACGCGGCCGAGCAGATGTGCTGGAAGCTCGAGGAGACGCCGAATCCTTTGCCGGTCGCGAGAAGGAGGAGGGTGACGAGAAGCCCGATCGCGGGGCCGGCGACGTACCAGGGCCACGGCTGGGAGACGGTGTCGAGGAGCGTGCTCACGGGAACTCCCCAATATAGGCGGTCCCCACCACGCCGCGAGTTGAGCTAGGCGATCTGGAGCGCGATGTCGAAGGCGGCCGCGAGGCCGTCGTCTTCCTCGGTGACGGGTACGGTGAGCTGGGAGCCGCCGCGCGCGTAGATCCCATCGCCGGCGTTACGAACCGAGCGCTGGCCCTTGTCGGAATACGGCTCCCTGGCGTGGATCCGGTCGGTGAAGGCGTCGTCGAAGTAGAGCTGCGACGTGAACTCGAAGCCCGGGTCGGCCTCCGGCTCGGAACGAAGCTTGAAATGGATGTGGACGGTCCGGCCCTGGTACCAGCCGGGGAAGACGGTGGTGAAGCGGGCCACCCCGTCGTCGTCGGTGACCTGATAGCCGCGCAGGAACTTCTGGCCCACCGTGTTGAAGCCGGGGTCCTCGACGTCCGAGTAGACACCCAGGTGATCGCAGTGCCAGACATCGACGACGACCCCGGCCAGGGGAACGCAGGCGGCGCCGGCCACGCGGGTCACGTTGAAGGTCAGCTCGAGCGGAGTGCCCGGCCTCGCGGCCCCGCTGGCCGGGTCCGAGCGGATGTCGGAACGGTTCAGGAGCTCGTCCACGAAGTAGGGCCCCTCGGTCTGCTGGGGGCGCACCACGCACCCCAGCGGGAGGTCGTCGTCCTCCCCGTCGTCCGCGGCGGCGGATCCGCCGCTCGAACAGCGAAGGAGGAGGAGGGCGCCGGTCGCGCCCAGGGCGGTCAGGGCCTCCCGGCGGGTGAGAAGCCGGCCGATCTGGCGGTCATCGTGGTCCATCGAAATCTTCCGCGGGTCCAGGTTAGCAGCTTCTCGCCCTGCCGGCCCGCCGGTTCGAACCCTGAGCCCGTCCCCGCTGTCCAACCTCCTTGAAACCCCTCCCCTACAAGCGGCCGTTGGAGGTCGATAGATGCTTCGTCTCGCAGGCGGCTTGCTCCTGGCGATCGTGGCCCTGGCGGCCCGGCCCTCCGCGACGATCGCGCAAACCCCGCTCTCGGCGAGCCCGGACAGCCTGGCGGCTCCGCGGACCCTCGCGGCCGCGGACCTCGCCCGCCTGGTGACCCCGCCCGCCGGCGCCCCCGACCACGAGCGGCTGGCTCCGAGCGTCGCCGCGGTCCCCGCGGAAGGGGCCATCGACCTGGACGGCCATCTCGACGAGCCCGTCTGGCGGACGGCCCCCGTGGTCGACCGGTTTCTCCAGCGGGAGCCCCACGAAGGTCGGCCCGGCACCCAGCGCACGGAAGTCCGGTTCGCGTACGACGACCGGAACCTCTACGTGGGGGCGCGGATGTTCGACGACCGGGGCCGGGCCGGCGTCACGTCCCGGCTCGTCCGGCGCGACTCCGAGACCGAGAGCGACTGGCTCGTCATCACGCTCGACACGTTCCTCGACCATCGCGGGCAGACGGTCTTCGCCCTCAGCCCGGCCGGCGCGCGGCGTGACGCCTACGGGCCCGGCGGAGCCGAGCCCGATCCCTCCTGGAACCCGGTCTGGCGTGCCGAAACCGAGGTCGACTCGCTCGGCTGGACGGCCGAGATCGCGATCCCCTTCAGCCAGCTCCGGTTCCGGTCGGGCGGCGACCAGACGTGGGGGCTCCAGGTCGAGCGCGAGGTGAGCCGCCTCAACGAGGTCCAGGCGTGGTCGCTCTGGCGTCAGGACGAAGAGGGCGGGCCCTCCCGGTTCGGGCATCTGACCGGGATCGCGGCCCCGACCGCGGGGCTCGGGCGCCTCGAGATCCTGCCTTACGTGGCGGCCCAGCTGGAGACGAAGGCCGAGGTCGATGCCGACGACCCGTTCACCGACGAGCGGGACGGCTCGCTGCGGACCGGCGCCGACGTCAAGTACCTCGTGACATCGGACCTCACCCTGAACGCCACCGTCAATCCCGACTTCGGCCAGGCCGAGGTCGACCCGGCCGTGGTGAACCTGAGCGACATCGAAACCTTCTTCGACGAGAAGCGGGAGTTCTTCATCGAGGGGAGCGGTCTCTTCCAGTTCGGGGGCCTCTGGTGCTACTCGTGCAGCAACATCTCCTCGCTCGACATGCTGTTCACGCGGCGGATCGGCCGGGCGCCCCAGGCGGGGTTCCTGGCCGAGGGCGACAACGACTTCGCCGACCTCCCCGACGCGGCCACGATCTGGTCGGCGGCCAAGCTGACCGGTCGGACGCGGGGCGGGACGTCGGTCGGCATCCTCGGCGCCCTGACCGACCGCGAGCACGCGGAGGTCCTGGCCCCGGGCGGGATCTTCCGCGACCAGGAGGTCGAGCCGCTCACGAGCTACGCCGTGGCCCGGGTCAAGCAGGACCTGAGGGACGGGAACCTCCAGGTGGGTGGCATCCTGACGTCGGTGGTACGGAGTTTCGACGACCCGTCCCTCGAGGACCTCCTGCCGTCGCACGCGGAAGGGCTCGGGCTCGACGCCGACTGGTGGTGGGGCGATCGGACCTACCGGTTCATGGCCAGCGGCGCCGTCACCAACGTCTCGGGGACCGAGACGGCGATCGCGCGCGTCCAGCGCTCGAGCGTCCATTATCTGCAGCGCCCGGACCGTGAGTCGACGCGGTTCGATCCGAACGCCGAGTCGCTTCGGGGCTGGGCCCTCTACTCGCGGGTAGGGAAGCAGGCCGGTCCGTGGCGCTGGGAGGGCCAGGTGAGCGCGCGGAGCCCCGGCTTCGAAAACAACGACCTGGGGTTCCTGACCCGCACCGACTATGTCTGGATGAACGGCAACCTCCGCCGCCAGTGGACCACGCCGAACCGCTGGTACCGCTGGCTGTCATTCAACGGAGGCGCCCAGCAGGAGTACAACTTCGACGGGGACGTCCGCGCCCGACAGTTCCACGGGAGCGTCTACACGATCACCCCCTTCTACTGGGAGGCCAGCCTGTTCGGTTTCCACCGTCCGGCCACGTGGGACGACCGGCTGACGCGGGGCGGGCCCGTCGTCCGGGCACCGTCGAGCTGGTACACGGAGGCCTTCCTGTTGACCGACACCCGCAAGCCGGTCGTCTTCGAGTTCGTCCCGTGGTGGTTCTGGAACGAGGAGGGAGTGCGCGACGTGCGGTTGGGCCTCACCGCGACCTGGAAGCCCGCCTCGAACGTCTCGGTGACGCTGGGGCCGATCTACGAGAGCAACGAGGCATCGGCCCAGTTCGTGACGGCCGTCGAGGACCCGACTGCGGAGGCCTTCTTCGGCACCCGCACGGTCTTCGCCGATCTCGACCAGGAGACGTTCTCGATGGACACGCGGATCGACTGGACCTTCTCGCCCACCATGTCCCTCGAGCTCTTCGTCCAGCCGCTGGTCTCGAGCAGCGACTTCTCGCGCTTCAAGGAGTTCGCGCGCCCGCGCGCTCAGGAAAAGCTGGTCTACGGCGAGGACGTGGGGACGATCAGGGAGGAGGGAACGGGAGAGGCGCGCGCCTTCTTCGTCGATCCGGACGGAGCGGGGCCGGCGGCCGAGTTCTCCTTCGACGACCCCGATTTCAACTTCCGGTCGCTCCGCGGCAACCTGGTTTTCCGGTGGGAGTACCTGCCCGGCTCGACACTGTTCCTGGTCTGGACACAGGACCGGAACTCCGAGCTCGCGCGTGGCGACTTCGACCTCGGCCGCGACGTCGGCGACCTCTTCGACCTCGAATCCGACAACATCTTCCTCGTCAAGCTGACGTACTGGCTGGGGATCTAGCGGCACGGTAACTCCCCGGAGCCGGATGTAGATTCTCTGGTCCATGGGGCGCACGAACCGCGACTTCAAGACGATCCGGACCCTCCTCCCCTATCTGTGGCCGAAGGGGGAGCCCGGGCTGCGGGTGCGGGTCGTGCTGGCCCTGGCATGCCTCCTGGCGGCGAAAGTCGCCACCGTCTACGTCCCGATCCTCTACAAGCGCGCGATCGACATCCTCGCACCGGAGGACCCGGGCGCCGTCATCCTGGTGCCGGTCGCCCTCATCATCGCCTACGGCATCGTCCGGATCGCCTCGGCCGCGTTCGCCGAGCTCCGGGACGCC